>CAMPIK010000075.1 GCA_946886325.1 uncultured Shinella sp. | reverse complement strand
ACTGGCTCATGCCGTGCTCTTCGATATAGCCGTGGCCACCGAAAACCTGCTGCGCCATCACGGCATGGTCGAAGCCCTTGTCGGTCAGGACGCCCTTGAGGATCGGCGTGACGAGGCCGAGGATGTCGTCGGCTGGCTGCTTCTCCTTCTCGTCGACTGCGCGGTGCGCGATGTCGGACTTGAGCGCCGTCCACAGCAGGAAGGCGCGGCCGCCCTCGTTCCAGGCCTTGATGGTCATCAGCGTGCGGCGGATGTCCGGATGCACGATGATCGGATCGGCCTTCTTGTCCGGCGCCTTCGCGCCGGAGAGCGAACGGCCCTGAATGCGCTCGCGGGCATAGGCGACGGCGTTCTGGTAGGCGACTTCCGCGATCGACAGACCCTGCAGCCCGACGCCGAGGCGAGCCTCGTTCATCATGACGAACATGGCGTTGAGGCCCTTGTTCTCGGTCCCGATCAGGTAGCCGGTCGCCTCGTCGTAGTTCATCACGCAGGTGGCGTTGCCGTGGATGCCCATCTTGTGCTCGATCGCACCGCAGGACACGCCGTTCTTCGCGCCGGGCGTGCCGTCCTCGCTGACGAGGAACTTCGGCACGATGAAGAGCGAGATGCCCTTGGTGCCCTCAGGGGCGCCCTCGATGCGCGCGAGAACGAGGTGGACGATATTGTCCGTCATGTCGTGCTCGCCGGCGGAGATGAAGATCTTCTGGCCGGAAATCTTGTAGGAGCCGTCGCCGTTCGGCATGGCCTTGGTGCGAAGCAGGCCGAGGTCGGTGCCGCAATGGGGCTCCGTCAGGTTCATGGTGCCCGACCAGGTGCCCTCGATCATCTTCGGCAGGTAGGTGGCCTTCTGCTCGTCCGAACCGTGCACGAGGATCGCGGCGATCGCGCCCTGGGTCAGGCCCGGATACATCATCAGCGACATGTTGGCAGCGGAGGTGAACTCTCCGACGGCTGCATGCAACGTATAGGGCAGGCCCTGGCCACCGAATTCCTCGGGTACGGCGAGGCCGATCCAGCCGCCTTCGCAATAGGCGTCGTAACCCGCCTTGAAGCCCTTCGGCGTCGTGACCGTTCCGTCGTCGTGGCGGATACAGCCTTGCTGGTCGCCCGGATAGTTGACCGGAAAGAGAACCTCTTCGGAGACCTTCGCGGCTTCGCCGAGAATCGCCTCGATCATGTCAGGCGTGGCGTCGGCAAAGCCCGGCAGGTTGTTGTAGCGCTCCAGTCCGAGCACGTCGTTGAGGACGAACAGCGTGTCATTCACGGGGGCCTTGTAGACGGGCATTCGAAAGCTCTCCTCACAGCTTGTGCGGACGCGACGTCCGCCGACATGGTAGCGATACTATAAAATATTGACGTTTGCGTAAACGTCAAAATGCAGTCGCATCGATTTCTCGCGGGCATTTGCCGCGGCGCAGACGGATGAAGGCGAGAAAACGATCCCGATGTGGTGCGGCCTCCTCCCACGGCAACCCACCAAATGCAGTCTATGAGCAAATCGTTAAAAAATTTGCCCGCTGGTTAACGGCTTGTTTACCACGTTTCGTGAATTGTGGCCCTCGAAGGCAGTTGGCGAATTAGGATTCACGGGATCGTAATCTGCCTGCCGTGCGCGCCGAAAGTTCCGGGAAAGGCAACGCCGCTATCGTCTGTCACCCGCCTGCGCGTGAGAGTTGATGAATGCCGGCGCCAAGCGACATGACTTCGCCGGAAAAACGAAATGCCCTGCGGCGCGCACCCACCGGTGACCGTGACGCGGAGTTCTCCGGCAGGCCGACCGGCCGCCAAGCGAGGCGAATAGGATGAACGGATCGCGAGCAAACTCTCCCCGCCACGGCGACACGTCGTCGCTCGATGCGCTGAACCGGACCATAGAGGGTCTGGAAGCGCGCATCGAAGGGCTGATGGCCGGGGGGCGCGAGGGACGGGCTCGTGTCGAGGAGCGGTATGCCCGCGCCGAGCAGGCGCGCTTTGAGCCGTCGCGGACCCTGCCGCTGCGCGACGATCCGGTTTCCGAGATCATGCAACGGCAGCGCGCGCTCGAAAGCAGCCGTGACCGCCCGGCAAGCCGGCAGGAACGCCGCCCCGCCGACGATCACATTTCCGCACGGGAACAGGCACAGCGTGCCTACACGGCCCCGCCGGTTGCGGCCGACCCGTCGAAGGAGATCGCCCAGGCGCTTGTTGGCTTGCGCCAGGAACTGAAGAAGGATCTGTCCGAAGGCCTGACGCGCGAGATGAATTCGCTGCGCGCCGAGATTCGCGGTATCCGCCAGGCAGCCGAGACCCATGCGCCGATCGACGACATCCGCCAGGACATCGACCGGCTCGCGGCAAGCATCACGCAGATCGCCCGCCAGTCGCCCAATACGGAAACGGACGGGCTGCGCGTCGAGTTCGACGAATTGCGCTCCGTGCTCGACGGTCTGGCACGCGAGGATTCCGTGCGCCGCATGGAGGACCGCTGGAGCGGCGTCGAGCAGAAGCTCTCGGCCTTCGACCAGGGCCGCGACGACGAACTGGTCGCGCTCGCCTACAGGCTCGACGAACTGAAGACGCAGATCGGCTCGATCAGCGCCACCCCGGCGATCCGTGACCTCGAAAACAAGGTCCATCTGATGGCCGAGGCGGTGGAAGCGCTCGGCCGCAGCGTCCAGCCGGACGATCGCCGTCTTGCACCTCGCTTCGAGGGGCTCGACGCACGGCTCGACGAAATCAGCCGCGCCATTGCCGCCAGCGGCCGGACGCAGGCAACCGCCACCGCGGACAGCGCGATGATGCAGCGCCTGGAAGCCCGCATCGGCGATCTCGCGCACCAGATCGACGCTATCGCCCGCCGTCCGGCAGAGCCCGACCATGCGCTCGGCATGCGCATCGAGGCGCTGGCCGCGCGCATGGAGGAACTGGCGAAGGAAGAGGCGGCCCTTCGCCTCGAAGAGCGCCTCGACCACCTGTCGCAGATGCTGGAGCGGGCGCAGAAGACGCCGAGCCAGAGCGCCGACCTCACCGGCTACCTGACCGATATCTCCCGCAAGATCGACGAACTCGACCAGGGCAGCGTCAACGACGCTCTGGCGGAACGTCTCGACTATCTGGCCCGCCGCATCGATGAAATCGAAATGCCGGTCCAGTCGCCATTCCCGCCGAGCGACGGCATGTCCGAGATCGAGGGTCGCCTTCTGGCGATCGCCGATCGTCTCGACCGGACTCGCGTTGCGCCGGCCGAGGATCACGAGGCACTGCGTGGTCTCGAGGCGCAGATCGCCCATCTCTCGACGCTGATCAGCCAGCCGCAGCCCGTGGCGGCCGCAGGCCTGCCGGTCGAGTTCGAAAGCCGCATGGCGTCGATCGAAGAATATATGGCGACGAATGACGAATATATCATCGAAGCGGCCCGCCAGGCGGCCGAAGCGGTGATGGAGGCCTACCGCCGCAACGGAATGGGCAGCGGCGACGTGGCCGGCCCCGATCTCGCCGCGATTTCGGCGCTGGCCGACGATCTGAGGTCGCTCGAGGACCTGACGCGGTCGAGCGAGGAGCGCACCGCGCGCACCTTCGATGCCTTGCACGAAACGCTCGTCCAGATCGCCGGGCGGCTGGAAGACCTCGATCGCCCCCGCGAGACGTTCGGGACGCGCCGCGAGGCAGAGCCGGCGATGCCGCGCGCCGAGATGCCCGTCATCCACGACGACGAAGACCCGTTCGATGCGGATGATTTTGCCGGCCATGCCGAGCGCGACATCGCTGCCCGCCAGCCGATGACCCGCGATGACGACTATGCCGACATGCATGAGCCACTTTCCGAGGGTGCTCGTCTGGAGCCCGCCGACGACGACTTTGGCGCCGAGACGCGCGAAACGGTTGTGGCCACTGCGCAGGCAGTCGAGCCCGCCGCAAAGAAGAGCCTGATAGCGGGCCTCGCCCGCCGCCTGGTACCGGGCCGCAAGGAACAGCCGGCCGTGGCGCAGCGCCAGCAGATCGATCCGGCCCCGTCGATCGATCCCGGCGACGAGATCGCGCCGGCCGATGCCAACCAGTTGCTGGAGCCGGGCTCCGGCGGGCCGGACGTGCGCAAGATTCTCGAGCGGGTGCGTGCCGGTCAGGCGACCGCAGGCCGCGTCGCGCCGAACGATGGCGACAAGGCCGATTTCATTGCGGCCGCCCGCCGCGCCGCAAAGATGGCGGCCGAAGAGGCGGACTCGATTTCCCGCGTCGCACCGGAAAAGAAGACGAAGGCCAAGACGGAAGGCTCCGCGCTCAGCCGTCATCGCCGGCCAATCCTGATGGCTGTCGGTGCAGTGCTGCTCGCGATCATGTCCTATCCGCTCGTCAACACGCTGATCAGCGGCGACAAGGCCCCGGCGCCGGCTGTGGTCGAGAAGAAGGTCACCGAGCCGGCTGCGCTGCCGGCTGACGGAGAGGCCGAGCCGACCGATCTGGCCGCAACGCAATCCGAAGAGGGTGGCATCGACCAGCAGGCGGCCGAAGCCGATATTGCCGGGCTTGGTGTGGCGGACGACCGGAGTGCAGCGACCGAGGCGGCGCAGGACACGGTTCCGCTGGCGCTGGACGCAGAGGCCGACGTCGCATCGACGGGCGAAAACGCGACGACGGAAACCGCAGGCGGCCAGACCGGTGCCGACCTGCTGACGCGTCCGGCCGAGGGCGTCTCCGCCGCCGACACGGCAGGCTTCGAGCCGGTGGACCCGGCAGAAGCCGACGCCACCGAAGGCGCATCGGTCCTCGACGAGGCGGCGCCCTCTGCAAGTGCCGACACGTCCACTGCCGCACCGATCGACGCGATCACGGTTCCCGGCGCCATCGCACCGGCTTCGCTGGCCAAGGCGGCCGGCGAGGGCGACCAGCTTGCGCTCTTCGAACTCGGCGCACGTTACACCGAAGGCCGCGGCGTCGCGACCGATCTCGGCGAAGCGTCCAAGTGGTACAAGCTGGCGGCCGATCGCGGCTTTGCCCCGGCCCAGTATCGTCTCGGCAATCTCTACGAAAAGGGCCAGGGCGTCGAGCGCGACCTCGTCAAGGCGCGGGCGCTTTACGAGCAGGCAGCCGAGCAGGGCAATGCCAGCGCCATGCACAATCTTGCGGTGCTGCTTGCGACCGGCGGCGGCGCGGATGCGCCGGATTTCGACGCTGCGGCAAAGTGGTTCGGGCAGGCGGCCGATCTCGGCGTGCGCGACAGCCAGTTCAATCTCGCCATTCTCTACGCACGCGGAAACGGCGTGACGCAGGATCTGGAAGAGTCCTACAAGTGGTTCGCGATCGCGGCCCGCGACGGCGACCGCGATGCGGGCGAGAAGCGCGACGAGGTGGCAAACGCCATGCGCCCGGAACAGCTGTCCAGCGCCAAGGCGAAATTCGATCTCTGGAAGGCGAAGCCGCTCGACGACAAGGCCAACTCGATCGACCTTCCGGATGAATGGGCCGGCCCCGCCACCAAGACGGCTTCGGTCGACATGAAGAAGGCGATCCGCAACATCCAGGCGATCCTCAACAACAACGGCTTCAACGCCGGCCCGGCAGACGGCCAGATGGGCGCGAAGACGACCGCGGCGATCAAGGCTTTCCAGAAGTCCGTCGGCCAGCCCGAAACCGGCGAGATCGACGACAAGCTGGTGACGGAGTTGCTGAAACGCAACAAGTGAACGGCCAGTCGCACCGCGTCGCCGGTGGGCCTCGAAATGCCGCCTGTCCGGTTGACTCGACCGGGCATGCCGGGCATGACGGTTCATAGAAAAACCATATGTTGAACCAAGATGATACGGCCGGTGACCGGCCCGCCTCGTCTGGATGCCCAAGGCTTTCGGAAAGGCCGGGCGACGCTCCCGCGTAGACCGGAATTGACGATTTCTGCCGCCCGAATGCCAGTCGTTCGGCGGCGACAGGCCAGCGTCTTCTGCGGCATGAAGCAGTCGGCTGGAGATGCGCTGCAGTTCGTCTGCCGTGACTTGAGAATTGCCCGCCAACGCGGGTCCTGCGCCTATCGGGGTTTCGTGGTGACCGTCTATCTGCCCATTGCCGAGCTGTCGGTGAATATCTTCATCATCCTCGGCATGGGCGCGGCTGTCGGTTTCCTGTCGGGCATGTTCGGCGTCGGCGGCGGCTTCCTGATCACGCCGCTGCTCATCTTCTACAACATTCCCCCGGTCGTGGCCGTGGCGACGGGTGCCAACCAGGTCGTGGCCTCGTCGATTTCGGGCGCCATCACGCATTTCCGGCGCGGCACGCTCGATGTGAAGCTCGGCACGGTGCTGCTGGTCGGCGGTATTCTCGGCGCGTCCCTCGGTATCTGGCTCTTTTCCATTCTGCGCCGGATGGGCCAGCTCGACCTCGTCATCTCCCTTTTGTACGTTGTGCTGCTCGGCGTCGTCGGCAGCCTGATGCTGGTCGAAAGCGTCAATGCGCTGCGCCGCGCGTCGAAGAACCAGCCGGCAACCTTGCGCCGCCCCGGCCAGCACAACTGGGTGCATGGCCTGCCGCTCAAGATGCGCTTCAAAAAGTCGAAGATCTATCTGAGCGTCATTCCGGTCGTCGTGCTCGGTTTCGCCATCGGCATCCTGACATCCATCATGGGCGTCGGCGGCGGCTTCATCATGGTGCCGGCGATGATCTATCTGCTGCGCATCCCGACCAATGTCGTCGTCGGAACGTCGCTGTTCCAGATCATCTTCGTCACGGCCTTCACGACGATCGTCCAGGCGGCGACCAACTATTCGGTCGATATCGTGCTTGCCTTCATCCTGATGGTGGCCGGCGTCATCGGTGCGCAATACGGCGTCAGGGTCGGGCAGCGGCTGCGCGGCGAACAATTGCGGGCCTTGCTGGGGCTTCTCGTCCTCGCAGTCGGTCTGCGCCTTGCCGTCGACCTCGTGGCCACCCCCTCGGACATCTATTCCGTCGTCACCGAGAGCTTTGCGCGATGAACCGTTTCCTCGCCATCCTCGTCTTTCTGTTGGCGTCCGGGCCTGGTGCCACGACCTTCGCCCAGACGGATCCCGCGCCTGCCTTCGAGGAAAGAATGGAGATCGGCATCTCGACCGACGAGATCGCCATCACGTCCGATTTTCGCGGCGCCGATCTGACGATCTTCGGTGCGATCGAGGGCTACGACGCGGCCCTGCTGGCACAGGGGAAATACGATATCGTCGTCGCGCTGGAAGGGCCGAAGGACAATGCCACGGTGCGCAAGAAGGAGCGTGTCCTCGGCATCTGGATCAACACGCGGTCGATGACATTCGAACTGGTCCCGGAATCCTACTCGCTATCCAGCACGCGGGACGTCGAGAACATCGCGGAGACGACTGCGCTCAACAGCATCGGCATCGGTATCCAGCATATCCGGCTGAATCCGGTCGGCTTCCTTGGCGACGGGAGCAACCTCTCGGAATTCCGCGAAGCCTTCCGGCGCCTCAAGGAGACCGAGGGTTATTATCAGCGCGATCCGGGCGGCGTGCAGTTCATCAGCGCCAGCCTGTTCCGCGCGACGGTCAAGCTGCCGGCAAACGTTCCGAACGGCACCCACGTCGTGCGTGCGCATCTTTTCCGTGACGGGATGTTCGTCAGCGAGAAAGCGCTGCCGCTTCGGGTCGTGAAGACGGGCCTCGAGCAGATGATCTCCAACGCCGCCTACGACAACCCGATCCCCTACGGCCTCTTCTCGGTTCTTCTCGCGGTTCTGACCGGCTGGCTGGCGAGCATCATGTTCCGCAAGGAATAGTCAGACGGCGACTGCCGCGCCCTCGGACGCGACGACCGCCTCGTAGGCGGCCTGCAATTCGCCGAACACCGAGCGGTCCGGCCGGGGTGCGCCGAGATGCATGAAGCGAAGCTCTGCCATGAACGCATCCCAGAGGTCGCTGCCGCCTTTCTCCAGCAGTTCGGCGCGGATGCTGAGCTCCCTGGTGACCGGCAGGTAGCGCCGCCCCCAGGCGCCCATCATCGCGAAGACCGGCACGAGCGAGATGCCCATTTCGGTCAGGCTGTAGAGCCCTTTCTGCTTGTGGCTCGGATCATCCGTGCGGGTGATCAGTCCCTTCTCCAGCAGACGCTTCAGCCGGTCGGCAAGGATGTTCGAGGCGATGCCTTCTTCGGAGTTCGTCAGCAGGTCGCGGAAGTGCCGGCGATTGCCGAACATCATGTCGCGGATGATGATCAGGCTCCACCGGTCTCCCAGGATTTCCAGCGTCAAGTTGATCGGGCAGCCCGACCGGTTCGTCTCTCTCATTGCGATCTCCAAAATGTGCTTGCATTTTACAATCGGTCTCGCTATCAATCAACCAGTTGTTAAATGCAACTGGTTTAAATCCGATCAGACGGGAACGAAAGGTGGAGGATTGAAGATGGCAAAGGTGATGGTTTGGAACCTCGTGACGCTCGACGGCTATTTCGAGGGTGAACAGAAGTGGGATCTGGACTTCCATGGCCGGGCATGGGGGCCGGACCTCGAAAAGCTGAGCAGCGATTTCGGCAACGATACCGGCCTGCTCGTGTTCGGCCGGGTCACCTACGAGGGCATGAAGGCCTACTGGACCACGGCAGAGGGCGAGACGGAGGTGAAGGGCTATATGAACGCGCTGCCGAAGCTCGTCGCCTCGCGCACGATCTCGGCGTCGGACTGGACCAACACCGAGGTGACGTCTGATATAATCGGCGAAATCAGGAGGCGCAAGGAGACGCTCGACAAGCCGATCCGCATCTTCGGAAGCGCCGAACTGGTCGCTACCCTGCTGGATGCCGGTCTGGTCGACGAGATCATGCTTGCCATCGTGCCCGTTCGCCTCGGCAAGGGCACGCGCCTCTTCAAGCACGGCGCCCGGTTTGATCTCGACCTGATCGAGGCGCGGCCGCTCGATAACGGCACGATCCTCGTACGTTACGCGCCGAACGTGCAGGCGGCCTAACCTGCGGTCTCGCGCAAACAC
>CAMPIK010000074.1 GCA_946886325.1 uncultured Shinella sp. | reverse complement strand
CCGCGCCTGTCGCAGCTCTTTTATGCCGGCTCGAAGAAAATCACCCGCCTGCCGCAGCGCTCGGCCATCGTCGCCTTCTCGGCCGACGAGGTCTATGCGATCGCCGAACTGATCCGGCGCCAGCGCGGCGGCGCCGCCGTCGTGCTCGGCGCGCTGTCGCCGCGCACCCGCAACGCCCAGGTCGGCCTCTACCAGGAGGGCGACGTCGAATATCTGGTGGCGACCGACGCCATCGGCATGGGGCTCAATCTCGACGTCGACCATGTCGCCTTCGCGCAGGACCGCAAGTTCGACGGCTACCAGTACCGGAACCTCAATCCCGGCGAACTCGGCCAGATCGCCGGCCGCGCCGGCCGCCATCTGCGCGACGGCACCTTCGGCGTCACCAGCCGCGTCGCACCCTTCGACGAGGAACTCGTCCAGCGCATCGAATCCCACGAATTCGATCCGGTCCGGGTGCTGCAATGGCGCTCGAAACAGCTCGATTTCGCCTCGATCGCCGCGCTGAAGGCAAGCCTCGACGCGCCGCCGGCCATCAACGGCCTTACCCGGGCACTGCCGGCGATCGACCAGCAAGCGCTCGACCACCTGTCGCGCTATCCGGAGGTGACCGGGCTCGCCACCACGGCAGAACGGGTGGAAAAGCTCTGGGAGGCCTGCGCGCTGCCCGACTATCGCCGCATCGCGCCCGCCCAGCATGCCGACCTGATTTCGACGCTCTATGCGGACCTTGTCCGCCGCGGCACCGTCAACGAGGACTTCATGTCCGAGCAGGTGCGCCGGGCCGATCGGACGGACGGCGAGATCGACACGCTTTCGGCGCGAATCGCGCAGATAAGGACCTGGACCTATGTGTCAAATCGGCCCGGCTGGTTGGCCGATCCGACACACTGGCAGGAAAAGACGCGGGAAATTGAAGACCGACTGTCGGATGCACTGCATGAAAGGTTGACGAAACGCTTCGTTGACCGCAGGACATCTGTGCTCATGAAGCGCCTGAGAGAGAATGCGATGCTGGAAGCCGAAATCAGTGTGAATGGCGATGTCTTCGTGGAAGGACATCATGTCGGGCAGTTGGCCGGTTTCCGGTTCTCGCTCGTCTCGGGCACCGAAGGCCCGGACGCGAAGGCCGTTCAGGCTGCCGCGCAGAAGGCGCTCGCGCTGGAATTCGAAGCCCGTGCCGCACGCCTGCACGCCGCCGGCAATGCCGATCTCGCGCTCGGCTCCGATGGCACCGTGCGCTGGCTCGGCGACCCCGTTGCCCGCCTCGCGGCGAGCGACCATGTCATGCGGCCGCGCGTCATCCTTCTGGCGGACGAGCAGCTCACGGGTATTGCGCGCGACCACGTCGCCGCCCGCATCGAGCGCTTCGTCAACCACCATATCGCGACCGTTCTGAAGCCGCTCGACGACCTGTCGCGCGCCGAAGACCTTGAAGGCCTGGCCAAGGGCCTCGCGTTCCAGGTCGTGGAAAACCTCGGCGTGCTCTTCCGCCGCGACGTGGCTGAGGACGTCAAGTCGCTCGACCAGGATGCCCGCGCCTCCATCCGCAAGCACGGCATCCGCTTCGGCGCCTATCACATCTTCATGCCGGCGCTGCTGAAGCCGGCACCTGCCGAACTCATCACGCTGCTCTGGGCGCTGAAGAATGACGGGCTCGACAAGCCGGGCTATGGCGATCTCATTCCCGTGCTCGCCGCCGGCCGCACCTCCGTCGTCACCGATCCGACGTTCGAGCGCACCTTCTACAAGCTGGCCGGCTTCCGTTTCCTCGGCAAGCGCGCCGTGCGCATCGACATTCTGGAGCGCCTTGCCGATCTCATCCGGCCGCTCCTGCAGTGGAAGCCGGGCACGACGCCGCGGCCGGACGGCGCCTATGACGGCCGCCGCTTCACGGCCACCACCGCCATGCTGTCGATCCTCGGCGCAACGCCGGATGACATGGAAGAAATCCTGAAGGGCCTCGGCTATAGGGCCGACAGCGTCAAGGCCGAAGAGGCCGCGGCCTTCCTCGCCAGCCAGGGCGGCCAGACCCCGGCCGCCGAGACCGCACCGGCATCGACCGACGATGCAGAGCCGGCCCATGCTGAGCCGGCCGATACGGCAGGCGAGACGGCTGCTGCGGCAAGCGAAGCGGCTGACGACAGCGTGGCCGAGACCGCTGCTGCCGAAGAGCCCGTAGCGTCTGCCGACGAAGCCGTGGCGTCCGCCGAGACGGCAACCGTTGAGGAAGCCACTGCAGGCGGCGAGCCCGCAGCGGAGCAGTCAGGCGAGGAAGCGGCAGCGCCGGCTGAAGCTGCAGCCGATGCCGCATCTGCCGAGCCGGCCGAACCGGTCGAGCCGAAGCCCGTTCTGCTCTGGCGTCCGGGTTCGCGCAGCGACAACCAGCAGCGTCATGGCCAGCGCGGCGAGCGCCAGAAGGACCATCACGGCGGCGAGCGGCGGGGCGATCGCAACAACCGCGGCGGCCAGCAACCGGGCCAGCAGCAGGGTGAACGGCGCGAAGGCAAGCCGGAGCGCAGCGAGCGCCCCGACCAGGCGCGCGGCCGTGACAACCGCCACCGCGACGGAAAGCCGCAAGGCGGCAACCGGCCGGAGAGAAACGATCGTAACGAGCGCGGCGGCAAACCGTCGCAGGGCAAGTTCGAGGCCCGGCCACCCCGCAAGGAAAAGCCGATCGACCCGGATTCGCCCTTCGCGAAACTCGCCGCTCTCAAGGAACAGATGAAGAAGTAGCATGGCCGGCGAAAGCGAACAGACCACGGGTCAGGCGCGCCAGCGCATCGACAAGTGGCTGTTCTTCGCACGGCTGCGCAAGTCGCGCTCGCTGGCGGCGAAGTCGGTCGAGGCCGGCGACGTCACGGTCAACGACCGGCCGGTGCGCCAGCCTTCCTTTGCGCTCAAGCCCGGCGACATCGTCGTGCTCTCGCTCGACCGTCACGACATTGTCGTGCGCGTGCTGCTTCCGGGCGACCGCCGCGGGCCGTTCGAGGAAGCACGCCTGCTTTACGACGATCTGACCCCGCCCGCGCCCCCGAAGGAAGAGCGCAACCTCTTCGCCCAGGCGACCCGCGAGCGCGGCGCCGGCCGGCCGACCAAGCGCGAGCGCCGCGAAACGGATCAGCTGAAGGCCGCCGGCGACTGGCCCGTCGAGGGCGGCGACGATTAGAAATCTGTGCCGCGGAAGCCCGGTTTCGCGCATGCTTTGTCCTTGCAAAGCCCTATCAAAGCCTTTACCTCCGAAGCCTGATATCGAGGCGCCGGCGGCGATGAAGAGCGGCCGAACCGTGTTGGCGGACAGGCCCGTCACCCTGGAATCGAAGCGACCGGCCCGGCATTGCGAATTCGCTGGAGTACATCATGACGTATGTCGTGACCGACAACTGCATCAAGTGCAAATATACCGATTGCGTCGAGGTCTGCCCGGTCGACTGCTTTTACGAAGGCGAGAACTTTCTCGTCATCCACCCCGACGAATGCATCGACTGCGGGGTCTGCGAGCCGGAATGTCCCGCTGAGGCGATCAAGCCCGACACCGAGCCGGGGCTCGACAAATGGCTCAAGATCAATACGGATTTCGCCCAGATCTGGCCGAACATCACCGTCAAGCGTGACCCGCTGCCGGAGGCCAAGGAGATGGACGGCGAGGAAGGCAAGTACGAGAAATACTTCTCTCCCGAGCCCGGCCAGGGCGACTGACGGTCCACTGCAAGGCCCTCGCGGCTGCGCAAGGCGAGCACTGCCCGATTCGATCGGCGATAGGGCAGGCTTGATGACCCATGCAAAGCAAATTATTGATTTCGGCACTTTTTTGTGATAGGGTCATGAAACTGATCCACAGTCGTGGCACGTCGACGTGCCCGAACGCCATCACGAAAGCAAACGATCCCTAAAGGCGACGCTCACCTCTGACAAGCAACGTTGCGTTGCCCAATCGTGTCCGTGTCGCCGAAATTCCGTTTGTGCCTCGTGGGACGGACCAGGAATGGTGTCACCCGACGGTGTCTCCGTCTTTCCGGGCCGCACTGACCCGGCCCCGGCCCCCAGGCCGGGAGCGTAACAGGGAGTATTTGAACAGAATGACGACCCAGCAGAAGAAATCTTCAACGCGTCAGGGCTTCAAGACCGGTGAGTCGATCGTTTACCCCGCGCATGGCGTCGGGCAGATCGTTGCCATCGAGGAGCAGGAAGTCGCCGGCATGAAGCTTGAGCTTTTTGTCATCGACTTCGAAAAAGACAAGATGCGCCTCAAGGTACCGGTCGCCAAGGCCGTGTCGATCGGCATGCGCAAGCTGTCCGAGACCGACTTCGTCGAGCGCGCGCTGAAGGTCGTTCAGGGCAAGGCCCGCGTCAAGCGCACCATGTGGTCGCGCCGCGCGCAGGAATATGACGCGAAGATCAATTCGGGCGATCTCATCTCGATCGCCGAAGTGGTTCGCGACCTCTACCGTGCCGAAAACCAGCCGGAGCAGTCCTATTCGGAGCGCCAGCTTTACGAAGCCGCTCTCGACCGGATGGCCCGTGAAATCGCCGCCGTCAACCGGATGTCCGACACGGAGGCCGTGCGCCTCGTCGAGACGAACCTGAACAAGGGACCGAAGCGCGGCAAGGCCATCGAGGAAGAAGAGGCGCAGGACGAGGCAGCCTGATACGGCCGCGTCACGCTTCCAATCATGCTTCGAACCCGGCCGGAAACGGCCGGGTTTTTTCTTGGGAACTTTTGACGGGATTGTGCGTTGCCGAAGAGTTGGCAGCCGTGCATTCTCGGACGACAGCGATTTTCATCGCGCAGCAACGAGGGTGATCCGAAGGCACATCCAGCACGTATCGATTTCAGGGACAGGGCACGTCCGGGACGACGCTCTCTCCGCATCCGGCTCAGGGGAGATGCCCAATGGCGACTACCACCGCAGACCGACGCATGATCAAGCTGGCCATGGCCGCGCCCTATCTGGCGCGCGACGAGGAACAGGCCCTCGCGCAGGCCTGGAAAGACAATCAGGACCAGAACGCCCGCAATCGCATCGCCATGGCGCATATGCGGCTTGTGATCTCGATGGCCGGACGCTTCCGCAATTTCGGCCTTCCCCTCGGCGATCTCGTCCAGGAAGGCTATATCGGCCTGCTTGAGGCGGCCGCCCGGTTCGAGCCGGACCGGCAGGTCCGCTTCTCCACCTACGCAACCTGGTGGATCCGCGCCTCGATCCAGGATTATGTCCTGCGCAACTGGTCGATCGTGCGCGGCGGCACGAGTTCCGCGCAAAAGGCCCTCTTCTTCAATCTCCGGCGCCTGCGTGCTCGCCTCGCGCAGGGCGACAGCCAGTTGACCTCCGAGGCCGTGCACCAGGAAATCGCCGCGGCGCTGGGCGTCAGCACGGCGGATGTGCGTACCATGGACGCGCGCCTCTCCTCCTCCGACATCTCGCTCCAGGCGCCGCTCTCGGGCGGCGACGAGGAGGGCGCAAGCCGGATGGAATTCCTCGCCAGCGATGCGCCGCTCCCCGACGAGCAGGTCGGCGACCTCATCGACGGCGAACGCCGCCGCCGCTGGCTGAATGACGCGCTCGGCCAGCTGAACGAGCGCGAGATGAAGATCATCCGCGCCCGCCGGCTTGCCGACGACAGCGCGACGCTCGAGGAGCTCGGCACCGATCTCGGCATTTCCAAGGAACGTGTCCGCCAGATCGAGAACCGCGCGCTGGAAAAGCTCCGTACGGCGCTGACCAACGGCTCCATCGGCATTTCCGCCGCCCGCAACGACGCCTGGGCCTGATCCAAGGCTCCGGCGCGTCATCGCCGGGCGCGTTCCCGCCTGCTATTCCGTGATGATCTTGATCTTGTCGCCCGGGCGCACCGTGCTCGTGGCGGACATGGCGTTGATGAGGCGGAAGAGATCGAGCTTGCGATCGGTGCCCATCATGCGGCCCGCCAGCGTCGCCGTCGTGTCGCCGGGCCGTGCGGTGATCACCCGCACGCGAAGCGGCTTCAGCGAGGTCACTTCCGCCGGCGTCAGCTTGCGGAACGACGACTTCAGGATATTGGAGGCCGAGACCAGGGCCGGCGACCCCTTCGGCACAGCCGTCAGGAAGCGGTAGATCTGGTTTTCGATCCGGATCACCGTCACGTCGAATTCCCACTGTTCCGCCGCCGCCCGCGCCGTCGCGGCCTCGAGACCGTTGACGGTGATCGGGCGGATCGTATCGGACTGAAGTCCCGTCACCCAGCCGCTCGAAATATAATTGACGAGGCTCTGGCGCTGGCTGTCGGCGACGCCGTCGAAGCGGATCGCCACGTCGCCCGGCCCGGTCGCGAGCACGGCTTCGGCCTTGTTGTCGATGCGAAAGCCCGCCGGCACGTCGAAGCGGATGCCGAGCTTGCCGTGCAGGAAGGTCTGGCCACGCACATAGCCCTCCTGCGGGCTGTCGCCATAAAGCAGGCCGTCGATGCCGGCGAGATAATAGTCGCGCCCGGTTTCTCCAACCGTGCCCTCGGCGCCGAAGGCGCGCGCATGGCGACGGGCGAGTTCCACGCGCTGCGGGGCGTTCGGATGGCTCGACAGGAAGTCGAGGCTCTGGTCGTTTTCCGGATCGACCGACGAGAAGCGCCCGTAGGCCGCCATGGAATCGAGGAAGCGCGCCGCCGCATAGGCATCGTATCCCGCCTCGCCCAGCATGCGCACGCCGATCACGTCGGCCTGGAGCTCCTGGTTGCGCGAGAAGGCGGCAAGGCGCAGCTTGCCGCGGGCGAGCGCCTGCTTGCCGGCGATGTTGCTGGAGAGAACCTCGGCCACCACGCGGCTGGCGATGACCTCCGCCTCTTCCTTCTTCTGCCGTTCGATGCCGTGGTTGGCCGTCACATGCGCCATCTCGTGCGAGAGCACGGCGGCGACTTCCGAGGCGTCGTTGGCAAGCGCCAGCAGCCCGCGCGTCACGTAGAGATAGCCGCCCGGCAGCGCGAAGGCGTTGATCGCCGGCGAGTTGAGAATGGTGATGCGGTAGGATTGCCGCGGGTTTTCAGAGACCGTCGTCAGCGCGCCGACGATCCGGGCGACAAGACGCTCGGTCTTGGCATCCTTGTATTCGCCACCGTAGCTCGCGACGATGCGCGGATGCTCGCGCGCGCCGAGCTGGGCACGCGGATCGTTCTTCTGCACTTCGGAGACGATCTGCGGATTGGACGAGGGCGAGACGGTCGGCTCGTAGGATTGTTCGAGCACCGACTGGCAGCCGGCAAGCAGCAGGGCGGCAAGCAGCGGCAAGCCCGCGGAAGACACCCGGCCCATCCGCTTCGCCCTCATGCCCGATGCTCGTCCAAGTCCCAGCATTCCGTCGCCAGCCCCTTCATGGCCATCCAGCTTCCGCGTCCCGGAAAACGCGGCTGTCGACGCGCCGCGCGGGCACGTCTTCCGCCTTGAAGTGCCGTCACCTGAAAGCGGGATGCTCCCGGTCAACGCGATCAACCGTCAGCACCGCACGCAATACACGAAGACAGTACCTTCATGGAGAGATAGTCCCGCGCCCCTCTTCCGGCAACTCCCCGATTCGAGAAACCGCTTCCGTTGTGGCTCCGGTGACACAGGTGGGCGTCCAAAATATGGCGACAGCAGACCGCGGTCCGCCGTCGTCAGCGCCCGAGAAAGCGCGCAAGGCCTTCAGGCGCGCGCCGGGCAAGAAAATCCGCCTTGGGCGCGAAGACCCGGATCGCCCCGTCATCGATGAACATCGCCTGGTCGGCCAGGCGTTCGATGTCATCAGGCTGGTGCGTGATGAGCAGGATGGTGGCGCCCGTCTCCCGCTGCAGGTCGATGAGAAGGTCTGCCATCTCGGCGCGCAGGGCCGGGTCGAGCGCGGCGAAGGGTTCGTCGAGCAGCAGGATCGGCCGCCGGCGCACGAAGGCCCGGGCAAGCGCCACCCGCTGGCGCTCGCCGCCCGAAAGCGAACCGGGCAGCCGCCGCTCGTAGCCGCCGAGGCCGACGCGCGACAGCGCGTTGAACACCGTCTGGCGATCGGCCGCCGCAAGCTTCAAGGCGGGGTGGATGCCGAGCCCGACATTTTCCGAAACGCTCAGATGGGCGAAGAGATTGTTGTCCTGGAAGACGATCGAGACCGGGCGGTCGGCCGGATCGCGCCCGCGCATGTCCTCGCCGAGAAGCTCGACGCGGCCCGCCGCGATCGGCTGGAACCCGGCCAGCACGTTGAAGAGCGTCGACTTGCCGGCACCCGACGGCCCCGTGACGGCGACGATCGCGCCGCTTTCGACCGTGCAGTCGAAGACGATCTCCTTCTCGGCAAAGCGCACCGTCGCGCCGGAAAGCTTCACCGCGGGAGCGCCGGAGGACCCGGACTTCGTCGCGTCAGACATGCGGCCCCCCTTCCCGCTGGCGCAGGCCCGTCGAAGGCAGCGTCAGAAGCAGGCACAGCACGCCGAGGATCAGCGCGATGCCCGCGGCATCCATCGTGCGATAGCTCCCCATGCGGCTGAAAAGCAGCCAGGGCAGCGTCACGAAACCGTCGGCGCCGAAGATCGCCACGGCGCTCAGGTCCCCGAGCGACAGCGCCATGGCGAAGGCGAACGCCATGCCGAGAGGCCGCCGCATGCCGGGCAGGTCGATCCATCGCAGGCGATGCATGCCCGTGACGCCGAGGCTGAGCGCCAGCCGCCCGGTGCGCGCCAGATGGGTGCGATAGGCCGGGTCGAGCACGCGGTAGACGAAGGGCAGCGCCATCAGCGCATTGATGACGACGATGATCACAGGCGCAAAGCGGCCGGTCTCGCCGAACTGGCGCAGCACGAGGAACCACCCGGTCGCCACGACCACCGGCGGCACGAGCAGGATCAGCGAACACATCGCAACGAGTGCCGTCCCGAACGGACGGACAAGCGGCGTTCCCCCGCCATCCGCACCGGCCCGCAGCGTGCGCGGCACGACGACGGCCGGCAGCGCGATCGCCAGCGAAAGCGTCGCCGAGGCAACAGCGATCGCCGTACTCGTCAGGAAGGCCCGGTGCAGCAGCGGATCGGCAAGCAGGCGGGAAAAATC
>CAMPIK010000073.1 GCA_946886325.1 uncultured Shinella sp. | reverse complement strand
GCGCATGTCCCGATGCGCCGCCCTTTACGGATGATCGCGGGTCAGGCAGGATTGCACAAATTCCAGCTCCGGGACATTCATGCGCAGGCTCCTCCTGACCCTTCTTCCCCTTGGCTGCCTCATGGCGTCCTGTTCGACGACCGACTACGATCTCGTGTCGACGGCGGCAGTGCCTCCACGCTTTGACGACAAGGATCCGCAGGATTTCGGGGCGCGCACCCCGCACCATCACCATGTCCATGGCATCGACGTCTCCAAATGGAATGGCGACATCGACTGGGCAGAGGTCAGGAAGGCCCAGGTGTCCTTTGCCTTCATCAAGGCGACGGAGGGCAAGGACCGGCTCGATTCCCGTTTCCATGAATACTGGCAGGGCGCGAAGGCTGCCGGCATTGCCCATGCCCCCTACCATTTCTATTATTTCTGCTCGACGGCCGACGAACAGGCGGACTGGTTCATCGCCAACGTCCCGAAATCCGCCGTTCACCTGCCGCCGGTCCTGGACGCCGAATGGAACCCGCTTTCGCCCACATGCAAGACGCGGCCGGCGCCGGAAGACGTGCGCACCGAATTGCAGCGGTTTCTCGACCGCATCGAGGCCCATTACGGCAAGCGCCCGATCATCTACGCGACGGTGGACTTCCATCGCGAAAACCTCGTCGGCCATTTCGAGAAATACCATTTCTGGCTGCGTTCGGTCGCGGCTCATCCCGAAAACATCTATCCGGCGCGCCGCTGGGCCTTCTGGCAATATACGGCCACCGGCGTGGTGCCCGGCATCAAGGGCGATACGGATATCAACGTCTTTGCCGGTTCGCCGAAGAACTGGAAAACCTGGGTGGCATCGGTCTCGAAATAGCGGCAGCAAACGCTGGGCAGCTGCGCCTTGCCATTGCCTTTTTCTTTCTGCTTCTACCGGTCAGCCCGCCCATTCAGCCGCGTCCAACAAGAGGTTTCATCAATGAATCCCGCCTTCAAAACCATTCTCTCGGTCGCCTTCCTGACGGCCGCCTGCAGCGGCACGGCGCTCGCGCAGCAGACCGCATGCGGCGGCGATCTCGGTCCGTTTCTCGCCGGCGTAAAGGCCGAGGCGCAGGCGCGCGGGGTCGCGGCCGATGTGGCGGATCGCGCCCTTGCAGGCGCAAGCATCGACCGCAAGGTGCTCTCGCGTGACCGCGCGCAGGGCGTCTTCAAGCAGACCTTCCTCGAATTTTCCCGCCGCACGGTCAGCCAGGCGCGCCTCGATATCGGCCGGCGCAAGCTCCAGGAGCTTTCCGGTGTCTTCCAGCGGGCGGAACAGGAATTCGGCGTGCCGGGTCCCATCATCGCGGCCTTCTGGGCGATGGAAACCGACTTCGGCGTGGTGCAGGGCGATTTCAACACGCGAAACGCCCTCGTGACGCTCGCGCATGATTGCCGGCGTCCCGAACTCTTCCGTCCGCAATTGCTCGCGGCGATCGAGATGGTTGGCCACGGTGATCTGGACCCGCAGCGCACGACCGGCGCCTGGGCCGGCGAGATCGGCCAGGTGCAGATGCTGCCGAAGGACATCATCGAATTCGGGGTGGACGGCGACGGAGACGGCCATGTCAACGTCAAGGACAGTTCGCCCGACGCGATCCTGACGGCTGCGAAATTCATCCAGCATCTCGGCTTTCGCCGCGGCGAGCCGTGGATTCAGGAAGTGACCCTGCCGGAGACGTTGCCTTGGGAGAAAAGCGGCCTTCAGGGCGGCATGACCGCCGGCGACTGGTTCGCGCTCGGCGTCTCCCCGCGCGACGGCAACACGGCCAATGGCGCGCTGCCCGCGTCGCTGGTGCTGCCGCAGGGCCGCAAGGGACCGGCCTTCATCACCTACCCGAATTTCAACATCTATCTCGAATGGAACCAGTCGTTCATCTACACGACCTCGGCCGCCTATTTCGCGACGCGGCTTGCCGGTGCACCGCCCTACGAGAAGGGCAATCCCGAGGAAGGCCTCGATGACGGGGCCATGAAGGCGCTGCAGACGCGGCTGCAGGAACTGGGGCACGACGTCGGCAAGATCGACGGCATTCTCGGTTCCGGCACCCGCGCGGCGATCCAGAAGGAGCAGCTCCGGCTCGGCATCCCGGCCGACGGCTGGGCAACGCGGGCGCTACTCGGCGCGCTTTGAGCCGGTCGGAGTTTCGGCGCCGCGCGACGTTGTGGTCGTTTCGCCTGTAGCCGGGTCGGCCGTCCCTGCCTCCCTCTGCCTTTGCATCCGGCGCCGCAGCCGGATCGCCTTTCGCGCTGCCCGGTAGCGCACGCGAACGATCCAGAACACATCCAGCACGATGACGCCGCGGCTCGACATGGCACGCAGCTCGCCGGCATAGGCGATTGCAAGCGCCTCGCGATAGGTCTCGAGATGCTGGGTCGCCATGTTCTCCAGCCGATGCATGACGGCGGTCCAGAGTGGCGAGACCAGGAGCGAGACGGCCGTCACCGCGATCGCCACGCGGTAGATATCGAAGCCGAGCGCACCGACCGCGAAGCCGGCGGAGGCGAGAACGAAGGAGAACTCGCCGATCTGCGCCATCGAAAGGCCCGCGATCAGGGCCGTCTGCGGGGTGGCCCCGGTCTTGCGCAACAGGAAGATGTTGAGAACCGTCTTCGCCGCGATCACGATAAGCGACGCAGTAAGCACACCCAACAGGTTCTCCCGGATAAAATCGAGATCGATGAGCAGGCCGATCGACAGGAAGAACGCGACGAGCAGCACGCTCTGGATCGGCTCGATGACCGGTATGACACGGCTGCGCAGCGTCGAGTTGCCGACGATGATGCCGGCCAGAAACGCACCATAGGCCGGCGACAGACCGAGTGCGCCCGAGGTCGCGGAGGCGGCAAAGCAGAGCGCCAGCGCGCCGAGCGCGAGGATCTCCACCTTTTCCTCGATCGCCTCGGCGAACGGCACCCTGATCTTGCGGTGACGGCCGAACCACCAGAGCAGACCCGCCAGAAGGCCGACGGCAACGAGGGTCTTCATCCCGAGCGACACGAGGTCGAGATCGTCGCCGCCGAGGCTGGTGACGAAGATCAGCATGGGAACGACGGCGATGTCCTGCGCGATCAGGACACCAACGGCAATCCGGCCCGCCTCGCCCCGGAGCACACCCATGTCGTCGAGCATCTTCATCGCAACGACCGTCGAGGACATGGCGATGATGAAGCCGAGGATGATCGCTTCGGCAACCGTCGAGCCCGACATGAAGCCGATGACGCCGCCGACCGCCAGCGCCGCCACGATCTGCCCGCCGGCGACCATCAGGGCCTGGCGCAGAGACAGGACGAAGGCCTTGATCGACAGTTCCATGCCGATGAAGAAGAGCAGCACCACGACGCCCATTTCGGCGAGAAGCGCGACATTCTCCGATGAACCGATCACGCCGAAACCCGTCGGACCGAGCGCCACGCCGGCCAGGATGAAGCCGACGAGCGGCGGCTGGCGCAGCCAGAGAAAGAAAAGCCCCAGGGCTGCCGCCACGGCGATGACGACGGCGATCGGCACGAGCGATATGCCATGCGCGGCCGCGTCTGCGGTGCTGAAGGTTACGGTCGGATCGATGAGCATTTCACTCCGGTGCGAGAATCGGGTGGCAGGACAAGCACTTGCGAGCTACTCATTGATGATCCGAATACGGCAGGAAAAGGTCAACCTCCGATGCAGCAGATTGCCATGCGGCCGATCGACCAGCAGATGAACGCGAAGACCTGGGCGCTTCTTGCGCTGCTCGGCGTCATCTGGGGCGGATCGTTCTTCTTTGCCCGCGTTGCCGTCGCCTATGTGCCGCCGGCGACGCTGGTGCTGCTGCGCGTGTCGCTCGCCGCGCTTGCGCTGCATATCTATGTCTCGGGTCGCTTCGCCATCTATGCGACGCTTGCCGAGCGCTGGCGGGATTTCGCCATTCTCGGCCTGATCAACAATGCCATCCCGCATATGCTGATCTTCGCCGGCCAGACCGAGATCGGGGCCGGGCTTGCGGCAATCCTCAATGCCACCACGCCGATCTTCACGGTAATCATCGCAAACCGACTGACGGCGGACGAGAAACTGTCGGCGCCGAAGATTGCCGGCTGCCTGATCGGCCTTGTCGGCACGGCAGTGCTGATCGGCCCGAGTGCCTTCGCGCCCTTTCTGCAATCGGTGGGCGGCCCGCCGCTCTGGGCCGTGCTGATGCCGGTCGGCGCGGCGATCTCCTACGGTTTCGCCGCCACCTGGGGCAAACGGTTTCGCGGCGTTGCGCCACCGGTGACCGCGGCCGGCCAGTTGACGGCATCGACGCTGATGATGCTGCCTGTCGCCTTCGCGATCGACCGGCCCTGGATGCTGCCATGGCCGCCGCTCGATGCCATCGCCGCCATTCTGGCGCTCGCCCTCGTTTCGACCGCCTATGGCTATATTCTCTTCTTCCGGATCATGGCGGCGGCTGGCGCCACGAACACCTCGCTTGTCACGCTGCTCGTGCCCCCGAGTGCGATTCTGGCCGGCATGGTCTTCCTCGGCGAGCGTCTCGATATGTTCGGCATCGCCGGAATGTTGCTGGTTCTGGCCGGGCTGGTCGTGCTGGACGGACGCGCTGTCGCGAGAATGAAAAAAGCATGAACGCCCTGGAACCAAACGCCGATTTCCGGTGTTTATTCAGCGGTCTGGCGCAGTTCGCGCCTGACCCAAAAACAAAATGAACATTGCCGCCAAAGAGCATCCGGTAAGGATTGTGAAAAATTTGCGGCAGGGAGAAATCACTTTTAAATTCAGTGTGTTGAAACTGTGAATAATCCGAATGTAACAGGAGGATGATGCGCCGCAACATAATTTCGGCTTTTCAAAGCCGGAAAAACGGACGTATTATCCGCCCCGTAACGCAAGGAGGTCAGCCATGGGACTCACACATTCCTTGAATGTTCTGATGATCGGTGCAGCGTTCCTCTTCGTCGCCACCATGCTCTTCATCTGAGGCGACGGCATACCGTAAGTTACACGGGACTATAATAAGAACAGCGAAAACCCATTCGATATATCAACTCAGGAAAACGCATGGCCCCGGGATCGGCGCCATGCGTTTTCGTCTGAATAAAGCGTTAACAGTTGCTGTCAGAAGTCCAGAGGTTCCTGCCGCCTTCAGGCGGCGGCCCCGGTTTGTGAAGCGTCAGCCTTGCGAAAACCGACGAGATCGCAGACAGCACTTGTCAGTTGCGCGCGGTTCATCGTGTAGAAGTGAAATTCGTCGATGCCCTGGGCGATCAGCCCCTCGACCTGACGGGCCGCAAGCTCGATCGCGACCGGCAGGCGGCGCTCCGCATCGTCGTCCACCGGCTCCAGCTGCGCAGCCAGCCAGTCCGGCACGGATGCGCCGCAGAGGCCGGCAAACTTGCGGACCTGCGCCAGATTGTGGATCGGCAGGATGCCCGGAACGATCGGGATGGTGATGCCGGCGGCACGCACGCGGTCGACATAGCGGGCAAAGTCGTCATTGTCGAAGAAGAACTGGGTCAGCGCCCGCGTCGCCCCGGCATCGACCTTGCGCTTCAGCATGTCGATATCGGCCGTGACGTCGGCGCTCTCCGGGTGCTTCTCCGGATAGGCCGACACCGAAATCTCGAAGTCCTCGATCGTGCGCAGGCCGGCGACGAGTTCCGCCGCATTGGCATAGCCACCCGGATGCGGCTGGTAGGCCGAGCCGACGCCGCCTGCGGGATCGCCGCGCAGCGCCACGAAGTGGCGCACGCCGACGGCGCGAAACTCGTCGACGACGGCATGCACGTCTTCCCTGGTCGCGCCGACGCAGGTGAGGTGCGAGGCGGCGCGAAGCGGCGAGTCGCGCAACAGCCGGGCCACCGTGTTCAATGTCGGTGCCTTGGTCGATCCGCCGGCGCCGTAGGTGACCGACACGAATTCGGGCCGGTAGGCGGCAAGGCGCGTGGCGGTCTGCCAGAGCTGCGCCTCCGCCTCCGGCGTCTTCGGCGGAAAGAACTCGAAGGAGACCTTGATGGACCGGCCCAACCGGCTTTCGCGCGTCTGCGTCATGTCAAAGTCTCCTTCCGATTGCGATGGGTGTTTCCGGCGTGGCGGCTGCGACGGGGCGCTTGTCCCGCGCAAGCCAGATCGTCACGGTCAGTCCGGCGCTGCCCGTTCTCGTCTCGTCCGTCAGGTCGATCGACCGTTCGACGGATAGCCCAGCGCGCTCCAGCCATTCCCGCATGATCGGATCCGAAAAGCCGAGCCGCACATGGGCATGGTCCTCGCGCAGGTATTCGAGTTCGTGCGGCGCAAAATCGATGATCACCAGGCGACCGCCCGGGCGCAGCATGCGCGCCGCCTCGGCAATCGCCGCTTCCGGATCGGCCAGGAAATGCAGCACCTGGTGGATCGTCACGACGTCGAATTCGTCGCGCTCCAGCGGCAGGTTGAAAATGTCGCCATGGCGGATCGAGGCCTTGGTGATGCCGGCGCGGTCGAGATTGGCGCGCGCCACGGCCAGCATGTCCCGGCTCGCATCGACACCGACGCCGCGGCGGTAGAGACCGTCGAAGAGCTGCAGGATGCGCCCCGTGCCGGTGCCGAGATCGAGGAAGGACTCGACCGGCTCCTCGCCGATCAGTTCGCCGAGCGCTGTCTCGACTTCCGTTTCGCTGACATGCAGGCGGCGCAGTTCGTCCCATTCGGCGGCGTTGCGGCTGAAATAGGCCTGCGCCTTTTCGGCGCGGACCTTCTTCAAAGCCGCCAGCCGCTCGCCGTCGCGGCGAAGCACCGCGTCGGTCTCGTCCGAACAGTCGAGAAGAAGCCTGGCCACGGCCGCAGCCGGCCCCTCCTGCCGCAGCCGGAAATAGGCCCAGGCGCCCTCCTGGTAACGATCGATGAGCGCCGCCTCGCCGAGCAGCTTCAGGTGGCGCGAAATGCGCGGCTGCGACTGGCCGAGAAGATCGGTAAGATCGGTGACCGTGAGATCGCCGCGCGACAGAAGCGAAAGGAGGCGAAGCCGAGTCGGCTCCCCGACCGTCTTCAGCACCTCGACGAGATCATCCAGTCCGAGCTTGTCGTCCGTCATCATTACGCATCCAATCAAGACATAAAGATATCTTTATGTGATTAAATCGAATGACGCAAGTGATTAAATGAATGCCGCGCACCGGACAGAATGCCATCGCGGCCGCAAATGAAAACCCCCGAAACTGGCGTCCAGCGTCGGGGGTGAGTTCACCTGCCGGTATCTCGGGAATGCGAGACGTTCAACGGGTAAGACGCTTGTAGGTTACCCGCTTCGGATTGACCGAATCCGGGCCGAGGCGGCGGATCTTGTCCTTCTCGTAGTCCTCGAAGTTGCCCTCGAACCACTCCACGTGGCTGTCGCCCTCGAAGGAGAGGATGTGCGTCGCGAGGCGATCGAGGAACATGCGATCGTGCGAGATGATGACGGCGCAGCCGGCGAAATTCTCCAGCGCGTCCTCGAGCGCCGCCAGCGTTTCCGTGTCGAGGTCGTTCGTCGGTTCGTCGAGCAGGATGACGTTGCCGCCGGCCTTCAGCATCTTGGCGAGATGCACGCGGTTGCGCTGGCCACCCGACAGCGTGCCAACCTTCTGCTGCTGGTCGCCGCCCTTGAAGTTGAAGGCGCCGCAATAGGCACGGCTGTTGACCTCGTGCTTGCCGAGCTTGATGACATCGTTGCCGCCGGAAATCTCCTCCCAGACGGTCTTGTTGCCGTCGAGCGAATCGCGGCTCTGGTCGACATAGCCGAGATCGACCGTCTCGCCGACAGTGATCGAGCCGCCATCCGGCGTCTCCTGCCCGGTGATCATGCGGAAGAGCGTCGACTTGCCGGCGCCGTTGGGTCCGATGACGCCGACGATGCCGCCCGGCGGCAGCTTGAAGCTCAGGCCGTCGATCAGGAGCTGGTCGCCATAACCCTTCGACAGGTTCTCCGCCTCGATAACGATCTGGCCGAGCCGCTCGCCGACGGGAATGACGATCTGCGCGTCGCCGGGGCGACGGTCGGCGGCTGCCTGCACCAGTTCGTCATAGGCCCGGATACGCGCCTTGGACTTCGCCTGCCGCGCCTTGGGGCTCGATGCGATCCATTCCTGTTCGCGCGACAGCGCCTTCTGGCGCGTGGCCTCCTCGCGACCTTCCTGCTGCATGCGCTTGGCCTTGGCCATCAGGTAGGCGGAGTAGTTGCCCTCGTAGGGAATGCCGCGGCCGCGGTCGAGCTCGAGGATCCAGCCCGTGACATTGTCGAGGAAGTAGCGGTCGTGGGTGATCATCAGCACGGCGCCCGGATATTCGCGCAGGTGCTTTTCGAGCCAGGCGATCGTCTCGGCGTCGAGATGGTTCGTCGGTTCGTCGAGCAGCAGCAGGTTAGGCTGCGCCAGAAGCAGCTTGCAGAGCGCCACGCGGCGCTTCTCGCCGCCCGAGAGGCTGGTCACCTCGGACTCGCCCGGCGGGCAGCGCAGCGCGTCCATCGCCATCTCGACCTGGCTTTCGAGGTCCCAGAGGTTCTGGCTGTCGATGACGTCCTGGAGCTTGGCGCCTTCGTCCGCCGTCTCGTCGGAATAGTTCATCATCAGTTCGTTGTAGCGGTCGAGGATCGCCTTCTTGTCGGCGACGCCTTCCATGACGTTCTCGAGCACCGTCTTCGACGCGTCGAGCTGCGGCTCCTGCGGCAGGTAGCCGAGCGTCGCGCCGTCGGCGAGCCAGGCCTCGCCGGTGAATTCCTTGTCAAGGCCCGCCATGATCTTGAGCACGGTCGACTTGCCGGCGCCGTTCGGCCCGAGAATGCCGATCTTGGCATCGGGATAGAAGGACAGGTGGATGTTCTCCAGCACCTTCTTGTTGCCGTAGGCCTTGTTGAGACCGGCCATGTGATAGATGAATTGACGTGCCATTCAGCGTGCTCCGCATCCTAAAAAATGTGCCCGCTATGTAGGCGAATTCTCCCCGCCCGGCAATGCGCCAAACCGGCGGGAACGGCCCTGAATTCCGCATTTTCGGCATTGCAGGCCGTGGCGACCAGTCAACCGGCGGCCGGGATGCGCAGCCTGGCCGCAGGCTATCTCAAAGC
>CAMPIK010000072.1 GCA_946886325.1 uncultured Shinella sp. | reverse complement strand
ACGCCTTCTGCGAGGCGCTGCTGCACCAGTTTCCGCTGGAAGCCAATGTGGCGGGACACTTCTCCGTGCTCGACGACCGGGCGGCCTCGGTGCTCCTCGCCGATGCCCGCCGCGCGCTCCTGACTGCGACGGCGATGGAGGACGATCGCGGGCTTGCCGACGCCTTCGCGACCGTGCTCGATCTCGCCGACGACACCGGCCTTGAGCGGCTGCTCTCCGAGATCATTGCCAAACGCACGGATATTCGCGGATTTCTGGCGGACGCGGCAAAGCTGGGCGGTTCCGATGCGGTCCTTCGCAACAGGATCGGCCTTGAGGCCGGCGAGACGGAGGAGACGATCCGGGCCGGCTTCTGGCCGCTGCCGGGCCTCACGGGACCGGCGCTGCTCGACTATGTCGCGATGGCGGACAGCCTCGGCAGCGATACGGTGAAGCAGAATGCGCGGACGCTCGGCTCGATCGCTGCCATGAAAGGCGCGGAGGAGCGCGAAAGGGCACTCAAGGACCTCTTCTTCACCAAATCCGGTTCGCCGGCCAAGCTCGACCGCGCCTTTCTGTCGAAGAAACTGCGCGATGCGGCGCCGCATCTGGAGGAACAATTCGCGGAGGCTCAGGCACATGTGGTCGCTTGCGACGACCGCCTTCGCCGGTTTGGCATGTTCACCGCGACGCGCGCGGCCCTCGTCATCGCCGAGCGGCTCGATGCCGATTACGAAGACCTGAAGCGCAGCCGCAGCCTGCTCGATTTCGACGACCTCATCCACCGGGCGGCCGCCTTGCTGACGCGCGACGGCGTGAGCGCCTGGGTGCACTACAAGCTCGACCAGGGCATCGACCACATCCTCGTCGACGAGGCGCAGGACACGAGCCCGCGGCAATGGCAGATCATCAGCTCGCTCACCGGCGATTTCTTCGCCGGCGAAACGGCGCGGGTCCAGCGCCGCACGATCTTCGCCGTCGGCGACGAGAAACAGTCGATCTATTCCTTCCAGGGGGCGCAGCCGGAGCGATTCGCCGAGGAGGGCCGCGAGACGGCCCGGCGGGCGGAAGCCGGGCGCGCCCGGTTTGATCCGATCCGGCTTCTCTTGTCCTTCCGCTCGACCCGGGACGTGTTGACCGCCGTCGACCAGGTCTTCCGCGACCCGACGAACGCCCGGGGCCTCTCACCCGGCGGCGACGGGATCGTGCACGCCTCCAATCGCGGCCGCGAGCCGGGCGCCGTCGATGTCTGGGAGATGATCGCGCCGGAGGCGACGGTCGAGGACGAGGACTGGACGGCGCCGTTCGACGCTGTGCCGGAGGCCGCCCCCATCAACATCCTGGCGCGGCGGATCGCCGATACGCTGGCCGACTGGATCGGCCGCGAGACCGTCGTCGAGAAAGGCGGCGCGCGGCCGATGACGGCGGGCGACGTCATCGTGCTGGTGCGCAAGCGCGACGCCTTCGTCGGTGCGCTGACCCGGACGCTGAAGCAGAACCACCGCATTCCCGTCGCCGGTGCCGACCGGCTCGTGCTGACCGACCATATCGCCGTGCAGGACCTGATGGCGCTCGGCCGGTTCGCGGTGCTGCCGGAGGACGATCTTTCGCTTGCCGCACTGCTGAAAAGCCCGCTCTTCGGCATCGACGAGGAGAGCCTGTTCCAACTGGCCGGCCACCGGTCGGAAAAGACGGGGCTGTGGAGCACGCTGAACGCGGCCACCGACGACCGCCTCGCACCGATCGTTGCCCGGCTACAGACTTACATCGATCAGGCGCGCGCACTTCCTGTGCATGATTTCTACGCCCGCGTTCTCGGCGCGTCCGGCGGCCGCAAGGCGATCCTGGCAAGGCTCGGCACGGAGGCGCGGGAAATCCTCGACGAGTTCCTGTCCTTTGCGCTGGAGCAGGAGAAGAGCGGCCTGCCCGGCCTGCAGGCCTTTCTCGCCACGCTCGACATGGAGGCGCCGCAGGTCAAGCGCGAGCAGGACAAGGGCGGCGGCGAGATCCGTATCATGACCGTGCATGCGGCCAAGGGACTGGAGGCGCCGGTCGTTTTTCTGGTCGATGGCGGCGGCAAGCCGTTCAACCACAGCCATCTGTCGAAGCTCCGCCTTCTCGATGGCGACGGGCCGGAGCGTTTCCCCGTCTGGCTACCGCTGAAAACCGTCTCCAATGCGCTCAGCGATGCGGATGCGGCGCGGCGCGGCGAACTGGCGGAGGAGGAATACCGCCGGCTTCTCTATGTGGCGATGACGCGGGCGGCCGACCGGCTGGTGGTCTGCGGCTATCGCGGCGCGCTTGCCAATCGCGGCATCTGGCACGAGATGGTGATGCAGGGCCTTTCGACCGATCCCCGCGGAAGCGAGGCGACATTTCGCGCCGGCGGCGACGAATGGGCCGGTCTTCGCTGGCGCGAGACCGGCGCGGCGGAGATGGCCACGGGCACGGCCCAGCCGGTGGATCGGACAGAGGGCGAAACCGGAAGTACGGCGCCCGAGGCGCTCTGGCGACCGCTTCCGCCGCAGGTTTCGCTGCCGCGGCCGCTCAGCCCCTCCGGTGCCTCGGCCGTGATCGACACGGCGGAGGCCGATCTCGTCGTCGGCTCCGCGCTTTTTGCCCGCAAGGGCGGCGGATCGGCGCGTCTGCTGGAGCGCGGCCGCATCCTTCACCGTTTCCTCCAGGTCCTGCCGGGCCTTCCGGCAGAAGAGCGGGAGGCCGCCGCGCGGCGCTACCTGCTGCGTGCGACTACGGATTGGCCGGAGAGAGAACGGGATGGACTTGTCCGGTCCGCACTCGCCGTGATGGCCGACCCGGCGCTTGCGCCGATCTTCTCGCCGACAGCGCGCGCCGAAGTGTCGATCATGGGAACGCTCAGGCTCGGCACGCGGGACTATGCGGTCTCCGGCCGGATCGACCGCATGGCCGTCGGCACGGATACGGTCGAGATCGTGGACTTCAAGACCAACCGCACTCCGCCTGCCTCGCCCGATGACATTCCGTTCGAGCATCGGGCGCAGCTTGCGATCTATCGCGCGGTGCTGGCCCCGCTCTATCCGGATCACGCAATCCGCTGCGGGCTCATCTACACCGAGGCGCCCGCGACATTCTGGCTCGACGAGGCGATGCTGGCGGCGAGCCTTGCCCAACTCGCGACAAAGTGAGATACCCGTCATTGAAATGAGCGCCGTCCGGCATCACATGAAGCGCAACTGATCATTCCATCAAGGAGCAGCCCCTCATGGCTACCGTTAAAGTCGATACGTCCAATTTCCAGGCCGAAGTCCTGAATTCCGCCGAGCCGGTCGTGGTGGATTTCTGGGCCGAATGGTGCGGCCCGTGCAAGATGATTGCGCCCGCGCTCGAGGAAATCTCCACGGAGATGGCCGGCAAGGTGAAGGTCGCCAAGCTGAACATTGACGAGAACCCGGAACTGGCCGCCCAGTTCGGCGTGCGCTCGATCCCGACGCTTGCCGTCTTCAAGGGCGGTGAAGTGGCCGACATCAAGGTGGGTGCCGCGCCGAAGACGGCACTGTCGAGCTGGATTTCGACCGCAGCCGCCTGACCATTGACATCAAGATCACATATGAAGGAGCCCGGTCATGCCGGGCTCTTTTCATTTGGGGGGTGTGCCGTTGTCGGCCAGAACGTCGCCCACCAGATAGAGCGAACCGCCGACGAGGATGCGCGGCGCGCGGTCGTCGCTGTCGGTGATGGCGGCAATCGCATCCAGCGCATCGGCAACGGTGGAAAGCGGCTCCGCGTCGAGACCCGCGTCGATCGCGTCGCCTGCAAGCACCACCGGATCGATGCCGGCATCCGACCCCCGGATCGGCACCGTGAAGACACGCTCGGCGATGCCGCGAAACGCGTCGAAATAGCCGGTCGGATCCTTGGTGTTGATCATGCCGGTTACCAGGAAGAGCGGCCGCGGATCGCGCTCCTCCAGCGTCGCCATGGTTTCGGCGATCACCTGTCCGGCGCCCGGATTGTGGCCGCCATCCACCCAGATTTCGGCGCCGGGCGGCGCGAGGCGCGCAAGCGTGCCTTCCGTCAGGCGCTGCAGGCGGCCCGGCCATTCGACCGACGTCAAACCCTTTTCGATATGCGCTTCGCCGATCGCAAAACCCGCCGCCTTGACGGCGCGGATGGCAGCGGCGGCATTGGCATATTGATGGCGGCCGGGAAGGCGCGGCAGCGGCAGGTCATAAAGACCGAACTCGTCCTGATAGACGAGCCGGCCGAACTCCTCGTAGGACAGGAAATCCTGGCCATAGACCGTATAGGGGCAACCGAGCCGTTCGGCGGTCTCTATGAGCACGGTCCGCGCCGCCTCTTCCTCCTGATGACCGATCACGACGGCCATGCCGCGCTTCATGATGCCGGCTTTTTCCGCCGCGATCAGCTCGACCCGGTCGCCGAGATAGGCCTGGTGATCGAGCGAGATCGGCATGATGACGGAGACGGCCGGCCGTGGAATGACGTTCGTCGCGTCGAAGCGGCCGCCGAGGCCGACCTCGATGATGGCCGCATCGGCCGGATGTTCGGAAAAGAGCAGGAAGGTGACGGCAGTCAGGATTTCGAAGACCGTGATCTTCTCGCCCGCATTGGCTTCCGCCACACGCCGGACCGCATCGGCAAGCACCGGATCGGCAACGAGCTCTCCGCGGCCGCCCTTCACGCCGAGGCGGTAGCGCTCATGCCAGTTCACCAGATGCGGCGAGGTGTGCACATGCACGCTGAGGCCCGCGGCCTCCAGGATGGCGCGGCTGAAGGCCGTGACCGAACCCTTGCCGTTGGTGCCGGCGACATGGATGACGGGCGGCAGCCGCAGATGCGGATCGCCGAGCGCCGCCAGAAGCCGCGTGATCCGATCCAGCGACAGATCGAAGCCTTTCGGGTGAAGCGCCAGGAGCTTTTCGATCTCCCGGCCGGCCTCGGTGGTCTCGGTCACGCTCATGCCTCACCCGGTCGAAAAGAGTCAGGCCTGTGCAGCGATGGCGACCGCACCGTTGCCGGCGATGGCCTTCGGCTTTTCGGCCGCGACCGGCTTCTTGGTCAGGATCTTCAAGAGCCGCGCCAGCGTCGACGGGATATCGTGGCGCTTGACGACCATGTCGACCATGCCGTGCTCCAGCAGGTATTCCGAGGTCTGGAAGCCTTCCGGCAGCTTTTCGCGGATCGTCTGCTCGATCACGCGCTTGCCGGCAAAGCAGATTTCGGCACCCGGTTCGGCGAGATGAATGTCGCCCAGCATCGCGTAGGACGCCGTGACGCCGCCGGTCGTCGGGTTGGTCAGGACGACGATATAAGGAAGGCCCGCTTCCTTCAGCATCTCGACGACGACGGTCGTGCGCGGAAGCTGCATCAGCGAAAGAATGCCTTCCTGCATGCGCGCGCCGCCGGAGGCGGGGAACATGACGAGCGGGCACTTCTCGGAGATGGCACGCTCGAAGGCCTTGACGATCGCCTCGCCCGCCGCGATGCCGAGCGAACCGCCCATGAAGTTGAACTCGTGCACGACGGCGACGATCTTCAGGCCCTGCAGCCGTCCGACGCCAGCGACGATCGTGTCCTCGAGTTCGGTCTTCAGCCGGCTGTCGCGCAGGCGGTCGGTGTATTTCTTGGAATCGCGGAAGCGCAGCGGATCCTGCGCGACCTTCGGCTGCGGCAGCGCGTCATAGACCCCGTCATCGAAGAGATCGCGCAGCCGCGCGACGGCCGGCATCTTCATGTGAAAACCGGAGGCCGGGATGACCCACTTGTTTTCCTCGAGATCGCGGTGGAACACCATCTCGCCGGTTTCCGGGCACTTGATCCAGAGATTGTCCGGAACTTCCCTGCGGCCCAGCATCGAATTGATCTTCGGCCGAACGTAGTTTGTGATCCAGTTCATATCAGCAACTCCAGATGAATGGTCCCTATCTGGGGACTTTACTCGGCCGCCGCAAGACGGGCGGCCTGGACGCCGGAGGCGAGGCTGCGCACCAGCGTCTCGACGCCCGCGACGGTGGCACCCGTCGCCTGCCCGTCGGCCGTGAGGCTGGACGCGATCTGGTTGACGATCGCCGTTCCGACCACGACGCCATCGGCAGACGCGCCGATCGCGCGGGCATGCTCGGCCGTCTTGACGCCGAAGCCGACGCAGACCGGGAGCTTCGTGTGGCCCTTGATGCGCTGGACCGCGCCCGAGATGAGGGACGGATCGGGCAGCGCCGAGCCGGTGATGCCGTTCATCGAGACGTAGTAGACGAAGCCGGAGGTGTTCTCCAGGACCTTCGGCAGACGCTTGTCGTCGGTCGTCGGCGTCGCGAGGCGAATGAAGTTGACGCCCTTGGCGAGCGCCGGGATGCAGAGTTCGTCGTCCATTTCCGGCGGCAGGTCGACGACGATCAGGCCGTCGATGCCGGCTTCGAGCGCATCGTCGAGGAAACGATCAACGCCGTAGATGTAGATCGGGTTGTAGTAGCCCATCATGACGATCGGCGTATCGGGGTCTTCCTTGCGGAAATCGCGCGCCATCTGGATGGTCTTCGCCAGCGTCTGGCCGCCCTTCAGCGCCCGCTGGCCCGCCACCTGGATTGCCGGACCGTCGGCCATCGGGTCGGAGAAGGGCATGCCGAGCTCGATGACGTCGGAGCCCGCCTTCGGCAGCGCCTTCATGATCGCCAGCGAGCTCGCATAATCCGGATCGCCGCCCATGATATAGGTAACCAGCACGGGCCGGCCCTGGGCTGCTACATCGGCGAAACGTTTGTCCATGCGTGCGGTCATCTTAGAGCTCCATGCCGAGGATCTTGCCGACGGTGAAGATGTCCTTGTCGCCGCGACCGCAGAGATTCATGACGATGATCTGGTCCTTGCCCATCTTGGGGGCGCGCTTGACGACTTCGGCCAGCGCATGGCTCGGCTCGAGCGCCGGAATGATGCCCTCGACGCGCGTCAGGAGCTGGAAGGCGGCCAGCGCCTCGTCATCCATGATCGGCACATATTCGACGCGGCCGGCGTCCTTCAGCCAGGAATGTTCCGGCCCGATGCCCGGATAGTCGAGGCCGGCCGAGATGGAATGGCCTTCCTTGATCTGGCCGTCGCCGTCCTGCAGCAGATAGGTGCGGTTGCCGTGCAGCACGCCCGGCGAGCCTGCCGTCAGCGAGGCGCAATGGTCCTCGCCGTCGAGGCCGCGGCCACCGGCTTCGACACCGACGATCTTCACGCTCGGATCGTCGAGGAAGGGATGGAACAGGCCGATCGCATTCGAACCGCCGCCGACGGCGGCGATGATCAGGTCCGGCAGACGGCCTTCGGCCGTCATCAACTGTTCCTTGGTTTCATTGCCGATGACCGACTGGAACTCGCGCACCATCTCCGGATAGGGATGCGGGCCGGCGGCGGTGCCGATCATGTAATAGGTGTCGTCGACATTGGTGACCCAGTCGCGCAGCGCCTCGTTCATCGCGTCCTTCAGCGTGCCGTGGCCGGCCGTCACCGGCTTCACCTCGGCGCCGAGCAGCTTCATGCGGAAGACGTTCGGTGCCTGGCGCTGGACATCCGTCGCGCCCATGTAGACGACGCAGGGCAGGCCGAAGCGGGCGGCGACCGTGGCGGATGCCACGCCATGCTGGCCGGCACCGGTTTCGGCGATGATGCGGGTCTTGCCCATGCGCTTGGCGAGCAGGATCTGGCCGAGGCAGTTGTTGATCTTGTGCGAGCCGGTGTGGTTCAGCTCGTCGCGCTTGAAGTAGATCTTCGCGCCGCCGAGTTCGGCCGTCAGGCGCTCGGCGAAATAGAGCGGGCTCGGCCGGCCGGTATAATGGGTGTTGAGATGCTGAAGCTCGGCCTGGAACGCCGGATCGGTCTTGGCGGCATCCCATTTTTCCTGGAGATCGAGGATCAGCGGCATCAGCGTTTCGGCGACGAAACGGCCGCCGAAGATGCCGAAGCGGCCATCCTCGTCCGGGCCGGCGCGGAACGAATTGAGATTGGGCGACTGGTTCACGTGGCTCTCCCTGCGACGCTTGCGGGCACGCCTGCGTGCGCCACCGCGTCGAAAAACGCTTCGATCATGCCGACATCCTTGACACCGGGCGCGCTTTCGACGCCGGAGGAGACGTCGATGCCCGGGGCTCGCGTGACGGCGAGCGCTTCGGCGATGTTATCCTTGTTCAATCCACCGGAAAGCATGTAATCGACGTCGTCGTCAAGAAGATGCATGAGTTTCCAGTCGAAGGAGACGCCGTTGCCACCCGGCAGATCGGCGCCGGCCGGCGGCTTGGCGTCGAACAGAAACCGATCCGCGATGCCGATATAGGGTCCGACCTTCTTCAGGTCGTCCGCCTCGCGCACCGGCATCGCCTTGATGACCGGCAGGCCGTAGACCGCCTTGACGTTCAGCACGCGCTCCGGCGATTCGTGGCCATGGAGCTGCAGCATGTCGGGCCGGGTCATGGCGACGATCTCGTCCAGGAAATCATTGTCGGCATCGACCGTCACGGCGACGACCTTCACCTTGCCGCGCACCGCATCGGCAAGGGCACCGGCATCGGCCGGATCGATATTGCGCGGGCTCTTCGGAAAGAAGATGAAACCGATATGCGTGGCGCCGCCATCGACGGCCGCGCGCACCGCTTCCTCGCTCTTCAGGCCACAGATTTTCATGTCCCGTTTCATGGGCTGCGACGTCGCATGTTTCCGATCCGGAGTCGAGCCGAAAGACGGCGGCCAGAGCCTCCCCTTGCGTCCGCAATCCGGCGCTCCATATGCATACTATACCCCAAAGGAGGTTTTCATGCGGCTCATCATCGCGATCATTCTGCCCTTCATGGTGTTCTTCACCATCGGGCGCCCGATCGCCGGCATCATCTGCCTCATCCTGCAGATCACCCTGATCGGCTGGCTGCCGGCGGCAATCTGGGCCGTCTATGCGCTGAGTCAGTACAAGACCGACCAGAAGATTCGCGACGCGCTCGGCGGTCGCTGACACTGGTCAGGCCTCGGTCGAAGTCGCCGATCTCAGTCGAAGTCGATCGCGTGCAGCATCGTGCCGTTGCGCTTCAGCCAGCGCTTTGCCTCGTCCATCCCGGGGCAGAGGCGGCCGCAGAGCGCCCAGAAGGCCGGGCTGTGGTTCAT
>CAMPIK010000071.1 GCA_946886325.1 uncultured Shinella sp. | reverse complement strand
ACGAGATGCGGCCCGAGACCGGGGTCCAGCCGAGATAGCCGGAAAAGAAGATGATGAGCAGCAGGCCCCACCAGAAGATCGGCATCGAATAGCCGACGAGGGCGACGCCCATGACCGTCTGGTCGAGCCAGCTTCCGCGCTTCACAGCGGCCAGCACGCCGGCGGGAATGCCGAGGCACACCGCGACGATGATGGCGCAGATCGACAGTTCCAGCGTCGCCGGAAACAGGTTCATGAAGTCGTCCAGAACCGGCCGCTTGGTGACGATCGAACTGCCGAAGTCGCCGGTCAGCAGGCCACCCAGATAGTCGAGATACTGGATGTAGAACGGCCGATCGAGGCCGAGCTGGTTCATCAGTTCGGCATGGCGCTCGGGCGACATCACCCGTTCGCCCGACATGAGCATCACGGGATCGCCGGGCAGGAGCCGAATGAACGAGAATGCGATGATCGACACCCCGATGAACGTGGGTATCAGGACGGCAAGCCGCCCGAAGAAAAAGCGAAACATGGGAGCCAATCCCTTTATTTGGAAAACCGGCGGCTCGAATGTCTTCGAGCCGCCGGCCTTGCACGCTCTTTGCGGCGTGCCTGTTCTTGGAGCCGGTTTTACTCGGCGATGTCAACGCCGTCAAAGCGGTGGTAGCCGAGCGGATCCTGGACGAAGCCCGAGACCTTCTTGCTCATCGGGATCGAGACCAGCGAATGGTCCAGCGTGTTCCACGGCGCTTCGCGCTTGAAGATCACCTGGGCTTCCTCGTAGAGCTTCGTGCGCTCGGCGACGTCGGCCGTTTCCTTGGCCTTGGTCATGAGGGCATCGAACTCCTCGTTGCACCACTGGGCGCGGTTGTTGCCGCCGACGGCGTCGCAGCCGAGCAGCGTGTCGAGGAAGTTGTCCGGGTCGCCGTTGTCGCCGGTCCAGCCGAGAAGCACCGCGCCGTCGCGGTTCTTGTCGGAGGAGAGCTTCAGGTACTCGGCCCATTCGTAGGAGACGATCTCGACCTCGACGCCGACCTTCGCCAGGTCAGCCTGGATCAGTTCGGCAGCGCGGCGTGCGTTCAGCATGTAGGGGCGCGCCACCGGCATCGCCCAGACCTTCATCTTGAGGCCAGCCGCACCTGCCTCTTCCAGCATCTTCTTGGCGGCATCGGGGTCGTACTTGTCGTCCTCGATGGCGTCATTGTAGGACCACATGGTCGGCGGGATCGGGTTCTTGGCAACGGTCGCCGCACCCTGGAAGACCGCGTCGACGATCGCCTGCTTGTTGACGGCCATGTTGAGCGCCTTGCGCACTTCCGGCTTGTCGAAGGGGGCAACGAGCGTGTTGTAGGCGAGGTAGGCGACGTTCAGGCCTTCCTGCTCGACGACCGTCAGGTTCGGATCGGCCTTGAGGTCTGCGACGTCAGCCGCGTTCGGATAAGGCATGATGTGGCATTCGCCGGCCTTCAGCTTCTGCGCGCGCACGGCGGCATCCGTCGTGATGGCGAAGACGAGGTCGTCGACCGGCTGCTTGCCGCCCCAGTAGTCGGCATTGGCCTTGTAGCGGATCGCCGCATCCGTCTGGTAGGCGACGAAGGCATAGGGACCGGTGCCGAGCGGCTGCTGGTTCATCAGTTCCATCTTGCCGTCAGCCTGAAGCTTGTCGGCATATTCCTTGGACAGGATCGAGGCGAAGTCCATGCCGAGGTTGGCGATGAACGGCGCTTCCGGGCGCTTCAGCACGAACTTGACGGTCATGTCGTCGACCTTCTCGATCGACTCGATCAGGTCGGGGAAGCCCATGCCGGAGAAGTATTCCCAGGCGGCGCCTGCGACATACTTGTTCCAGGCGTTGTCTTCCTTGTACTGGCGCTCGAAGGAGTAGATCACGTCGTCGGCGTTGAAATCACGCGACGGGGTGAAGAACTCGGTCGTCTGGAATTTCACGCCGGCGCGAAGCTTGAAGGTGTATTCCTTGCCGTCGGCGGAAACTTCCCAGCTTTCGGCGAGGCCCGGCTCCACTTCGGTGGCGCCCTTCTTGAACTCGACGAGGCGGTTGTAGACGGTGCGCGACGACGCGTCGAACGTCGTGCCGGCGGTGTAGAGGGCCGGGTCGAAGCCTTCCGGCGAACCTTCCGAGCAATAGACCAGCGTCTTGGACCAGGCGGCAGACCCCATCATGGTGGCGAGCGCGGTCGCTGCGAGGAGAGTAGTCAGCTTTTTCATAGTGAGCTTCCCAGGTTTGCTTTTTTGTTCTCTTGTTCCAGATCGGTTGCGTTCCGCCCGATCTTGCGCGGATGGAACGACATTTGCCGCGCGAATGCAATAAGTCCGCGAACAAATTTGTCCAAACGGAAAATATCCAGGAATCTTATTCTCCACAGCCTGATCGGCACGAAAAGCGGGCAAAAATCGAATCAGCGGCGCCGACGCCGATTCCTGTCAATCCCCACCCCCGGCGATAGTTGTGCATCACGCACTGTGTCATAACGGAACTGCGAGGCAAGAAGGGCTGCTTTCCAAGCGTTTCGATGGCGGCGAAACGCGCGAAGACGGAAGCGGCCCTTCTTTATTGTTTCAAGCCCTTAACGTGCCCGGTACGCCCGACGTCTACCACCGGCGGCTAAAATCCCACGTTGTACCGACAAATTTGCCTGTCGGGTCTTTGCACTCTTTCGTTCCGGCGCTAGACTCCTCCCAAGGGATGATTGGGGGAGGCCGCGTGGCCGTACTTGCGAAGCATCACCGTCGGTACGATCTGGCCAGCGATCTGGAGAAAGCTCTCAATCGCGTCGATTTCTTTCGCATTTTCCATACGATGGCGCTGCGCTTCGGTTTCGACCATTTTGGCGTCCTGCATGTCGCCAACGAGCACGAGACCAGCAATCTCGCCGGACGCCTGACCTTGCACGACCTTCCGGCAGGCCTTGCCGAAACCTATGACAAGCGGCACCGGTTCAGTGAATCGGCACTCTTCAAGAGCCTGCACCGCTCGGTCATCCCCTCGGTCTGGCGCGACGGCGACGACCAGGTCGCCGAAAACGGCGACGGCGGCGGCGACCTGCTCGGCCAGCTCGGCTTCGATCTGGCGCTCTGCATGCCGGTTCACGCGACGACCGGCGGCCGGTATGCAGTCATCTTTCTTGGAGACGGCGAGGATATCGGCCGGCCGGAACATCTGGAACTCTGCTACGAGGCGACCTGCGCCTTCGACTATTTCTATCGCGCCGTTCTCGCCAACAAGGCGGGCATGGGCCTGACCCCGCGCGAGACCGAGATCCTCCGGTGGATCTCCTATGGCAAGACCGCGAGCGAAATCGCCCTGATCGTCTCCGTGTCGGAGCACACGGTGAACTCGCACACGGCAACGATCCTCAAGAAGCTTGATGTCGTCAACCGCACGCAGATGGTCGCCAAGGCAATTCGCGAACAGATCATACAGTGATGACGGGGCGACGACTGCCGGATACCACGGCGGCAGCGCCTCCTAGTAAGGTTAGGGACTTGTTAAGAGCAGACAGGTGATTGAAAGTGTGATCCGGCATTCGCATCGCCCTGCCGGCCGCAGCAACGGTCGGCATCAGCGGCGGCAGTCAAAGCGTTGAGAGTTCAATCGAGACAAGCAGGTCCAGCGATCGCCATGACAGCCACAATGCATATATTGCTTGTAGACGACGACCCGGCAGAGGATGTCATCCTGCGTGCGCTGATGCGCAAGGTGACGACATTCTCGATCGACCTGCACTATGTCGAGACGGTCGATGCGGCGCTCGACTTCATTCGCATGGGCTCGCCCAAGCTCGACATGATCCTGATGGACAACCGGCTGCACCCGCAGGCGGATTTCCGCGAGACGGTGCCGGCCTTGCGGCAGAATGGCTATATCGGGCCGATTGGCGTGATCTCGTCGTCGATCAGCGACGCCTATTTCCAGAACATCGACGACTATGGCGTCGACTTCCGGATCGACAAGTCGGAACTCGATCCGACGGCGATCGATTTCCTCATCCGCGAATATTGCAAGACTGGCGATCCGGCCGAATAACGGCCGGTGAGGTCAGGCGGCGGGTTTCTGCGAGATCGGGCCGGTATCGATGCCGAGCAGCAAGCCGATCTGCGGGCGTGCCTTGACGAGATCGTCGATCGTGTACTGCTGCAGCACCTCGAAGAAGGCATTGAGCGCCTTGCGCAGGGCCGCATTCAGGCCGCAGCTGTCGACGAGCGGGCATTCGACTTCGCCGGCCTCGAAACATTCGGCCATCGCGAAGGAATCTTCCGTCACCTTCACCACGTCGAAGAGCGTGATCTGCGAGGCATGCCGCGGCAGGCGTACGCCGCCGTTACGGCCGCGAACTGTTTCGACAAGGTTGGCGCGCGTCAGCGGCTGGAGAATCTTGAACAGGAAGAGTTCCGAGACACCGTAAGCCCTGGCGATCTCCGGGATGCGGCTGAGTTTGCCATCATTTGCCGCGCAGTACATCAACATGCGCACGGCATAGTTGGTTTGTTTCGTCAGACGCATTTCTGGCTCCGAATCCGGTTCTCAGGTCCCACACATATAGGACGGATCATAGTTTGGAACAATTCCAAAAAACCCGAAAATCACAATCATGTTATTCCTCCACCCTGCCATTGACTGAATCCGGCGACCGGCTAGAAGATGACTTTAGCAGTTAAGAATAAACATCTGGAGGACACAATGGCTATGCTCAGGAATTCCATCACGGCCCTGGCCTTTGCGACAGCGAGTTTCGCGACGGCTCTCCCGGCGCTCGCCGACGGTGAAGTCAACATCTATTCCTATCGTCAGCCGGACCTCATCCAGCCGCTGCTCGACGCCTTCCAGAAGGAGAGCGGCATCACCGCCAATGTGCTCTTCCTCGACAAGGGCCTCGTCGAGCGCATCCAGGCGGAAGGCGCCAATTCGCCGGCCGACGTCATCCTGACGGTCGACATCTCCCGCCTGACCGAAGCCAAGGACGGCGGCGTGACGCAGCCGGTCTCGAGCGACGTGATCAACAAGGACATTCCGGAAAACCTGCGCGATCCGGAAGGCCACTGGTTCGGCCTCACCACGCGCGGTCGCGTCGTCTATGCGTCCAAGGACCGCGTCGAGCAGAGCGAGATCACCTATGAAGAGCTTGCCGATCCGAAGTGGAAGGGCAAGATCTGCACCCGCGACGGCCAGCACTCCTACAATGTCGGCCTGATTGCCTCGATGATCGCCCATCACGGCGCGGCGGAAGCCGAGACGTGGCTGACGGGCCTCAAGAACAACCTCGCCCGCAAGCCTGACGGCGGCGACCGCGACCAGGCGAAGGCGATCCTCGCCGGCGAATGCGACATCGCGCTCGGCAACTCCTATTATGTTGGCCTGATGATGACCAACGAGAAGGACCCGGAGCAGAAGGATTGGGCGGCGGCCATCAAGGTGCTCTTCCCGAACACCCAGGACCGCGGCACGCATGTCAACATCTCCGGCATGGCGCTCGCCAAGAACGCGCCGAACAAGGAGAACGCGCTGAAGCTGATGGACTTCCTGGCATCCGGCGAAGCCCAGAAGATCTACGCCGAGCAGGTCTACGAATATCCGGTCATGCCGGGCGCCGAGCCGTCCGAGATCGTCAAGTCCTTCGGCACGATCAAGCCGGACCCGCTGCCGCTCGCCGAAATCGCGGCCAACCGGAAGACGGCTTCCGAACTGGTCGACAAGGTCGGCTACAATGACGGTCCCGTCGGCGAGTAATCACCGACAGTGAGCCTTACGGACTATGGCGGCGCAAGCCGCCATTTTCGTTTGAGGTGCTGCCCGGCCTATTGAAGGTCCGGGTCGGACTGTCCCTGGATGATGGCGGAATAATCGAGGATGTCCTTCCGCCGGTCCGGCGTTCCCGGATGCGTCGACAGGATGTTGGTGCCGCCCTTGTCGCCGAGCTTTTCCTCCAGCAGCGAGAAGAAGCGGGCGATCGCGCGCGGATCGTATCCGGCCTTCGCCATCAGTTCGACAGAATGTCGGTCGGCCGCTGCTTCCGCGCGGCGCGAATAGGAAAGAGCCAGCAGGCCGCCGCCCTCGACCAGGATGTCTTCGGCGCCCGAGCCGATGTCGCCGGCGATCAACATGACGAGCCCTGCCATGCCGGCGGCGCGATAGAGCTGGCGCAGGCTGTGTTCGAGCTCGACATGGCCGATCTCGTGGGCGAGCACCCCGATGAGCATCTCGGTGTCGCCACCGGCAAGTTTCACCAGTTCGTCGGTGATGACGAGCGTGCCGTCCGGAAGCGCGAAGGCATTGGGACCGATGAAGCCGCCGCCACGAAAATTGAGCGTGTAGCCGGAAAAGCCGCGGCTCGAGCGCTCGGCGATGCGGCGAAAGCCCTCGGCGATCTCCGCGCGCCGCGCCTCCGGCAGCTTGCTCGGCGAAAAGGTCGTCCTGTCGAGAGTCTCCAGCGTGCCCTGCGCCATGAGTTGCGGCACGACGGGCGGCGTCGCCCAGATCGCGACTTCGACGAGCGCCGGCAGACCCCAGCGATAGACGGCGCCGCCGAGCACGAAGGCGAGCAGCACGATGAGGATGAGGCGTAGGCGGAACTGTTCCAGCCAGTGAACGATGCCGGCCCCACCCCTGCCCTCAGCAGACAGATAGGCATCGATGCCGTCATTGTCCCAGGTCTCGAAGAGCGCGCCGTCGGAAAAGGACACCCGGCGCGGGATGGAACCGACGCGCGGCGAGATCTCCACCCGGTTCGCCGACTGGCTGCTCAGCACGGCGCCGTTGGCCGCAAGGGCGACAATGAGACCGCCGCGTTCGGCCAGCACGGCGTCGGTCGAGCGGCTGGAGCCGGCGGGATGCCATTCCCCGCCGGCGATGCGTCTTTCAGAAGCCAAAGTCGAACCCTTCGATGTCGAGGAACTCGGAGCCGACCGCAGAACCCTGCGCTTCGATCTGCCCCATCAGTTCCCCTACATCGCCGGCAATCGTGACGCCGGTATGTTGCCATGTGTAGCGCGCCATGCGCACCGCCGCCCAGGGCCGCATCAGGCCGAGCGTCAGCAGCGTGACGATCAGGTTCGAGATCGCGATCCAGGCATAGCGGCGGCGCGACATGTCGCTCATGAAGCGATGCCGCCCGTCGAAGGTGCTCGACGACCAGATGATGTTGCGCACGCCGGCGCGATAGAAGAGGCCCGCAATGCCGAAGGTCGCGAAGACGACGACATAAGCCACGACCATCATCGCAATGAGCGGCATCTGCTGCTCCGGCGTCAGCAGGCCGGGTGACTCGATCATCGCGAAAATGAGCGAGAAGTTTGCATAGACCACGGCACCCACGACGGCGAGGCCGATCAGGGCGATCAGGATCGAGAAGAGGAACTGCTTGTAGATCGCGCCGAGCGCCGGGTCGGTATCGACCGCCTTGCCGCCGTAACGAAGATTCGAGCCGACATAGCGCGCGCCCCAGCGGCTGGCGAGCGGGGTCAGGATGCCGAGCGTGATGATGGCGAGGAACCCGCCGAGGATGAAGGCCTTGAAGGCGCCGCCGGCGCCGCCGACGAAATCGAAGCGCACGTTGCGATAGCTCGTGACCCGGGCCGAGAAGCGCAGGCCCTTGGCGACCAGCCAGGGAAGCGCGATGAGGATCACCACCGTCGGCAGCAAGGCCAGGATCGGGACGAAGACCGCGATGAGGTTGAGGATCACCAGACCGGCGATGACGAGAAGGCGGCCGATCAGGATCTGCAACCCCTTGGCATGGTATTCGAAGGCCCGGCCGAGAAGCACGGTATTGCCATAGAAATAGCGGTTGCGGCGGACCTTTGCCCAGGCCGAATAGATGCCGAGCGTGATGATCGTCAAAAGCACGTTGACGATCCAGATGCCGAAATATTCAGACGCCTTCCCGGTGAAGGAAACCCGGTGGAATTCCCCCGATTGCGCCTGCGAGGCGCCAGACACACCCATTTCCATAGCTCACCCCCTTAGAAAGCCATTGAATTCGCTTAGGCCTTAACGTTCGGGGGCGCCGGCCTATTCAAACGGCGGAATGCAGCCTGGGGAATGCAGGCCGTGTCGGAAATGCGAAAGGGCGCCGAAGCGCCCTTTCAGGTTCCCATTGCCGGGGTCGTTACTTCATCGTCGGCATGACGAATTCGGCACCATCCTTGATGCCGGACGGCCAGCGGCTCGTCACGGTCTTGGTGCGCGTCCAGAACTTGATCGAATCCGTGCCGTGCTGGTTGAGGTCGCCGAAGGAGGAGGACTTCCAGCCGCCGAAGGAGTGATAGGCGAGCGGAACCGGGATCGGCACGTTGACGCCGACCATGCCGATGTTGATGCGGCTGGCGAAATCGCGGGCGGCATCGCCGTCGCGGGTATAGATAGCGACGCCGTTGCCGTATTCATGCTTCATCGGCAGGTCGAGCGCTTCCTCGTAGGTCTTGGCGCGCACGACGGAGAGGACCGGCCCGAAGATCTCGGTCTTGTAGATGTCCATATCCGGCGTGACGTTGTCGAACAGGCAGCCGCCGACGAAATAGCCGTCCTCATAGCCCTGGAGCTTGAAGTCGCGGCCGTCGACGACGAGCTTCGCGCCTTCTTCCACGCCCTTGTCGATGAGGGTGCGGATGCGTGCCTGGGCTTCCTTGGTGATGACCGGGCCCATGTCGGCCTTGTCGTCCGTATAGGGGCCGATGCGCAGGCTCTCGACCATCGGCGTCAGCTTGTCGATCAGGCGGTTGGCGGTGTCCTCACCGACCGGAACGGCGACAGAGATCGCCATGCAGCGCTCGCCGGCCGAGCCGTAGCCGGCACCCATCAGGGCGTTGGCGGCCTGGTCGAGATCGGCGTCGGGCATGATGATCATGTGGTTCTTGGCGCCGCCGAAGCACTGGGCGCGCTTGCCGTTCATCGCCGCCGTTCCATAGACATAGCGGGCGATCGGCGTGGAGCCGACGAAGGAGACGGCGGAAATGTCGGGATGCGTCAGGATCGCGTCGACCGCGCCCTTGTCGCCGTTGACGACATTGAGGATGCCGGCCGGCAGGCCCGCCTCGATCATCAGTTCGGCAAGGCGGATCGGCACGGACGGGTCGCGCTCGGACGGCTTCAGGATGAAGGCGTTGCCGCAGGCGATCGCCGGCGCGAACATCCACATCGGGATCATGGCGGGGAAGTTGAACGGCGTGATGC
>CAMPIK010000070.1 GCA_946886325.1 uncultured Shinella sp. | reverse complement strand
TCGCGCCGTCGAGCGTGCCGATCGTCAGCGCGCCGTTCAGCGCGAACTTCATGTTGCCGGTGCCGGAGGCTTCCATGCCCGCCGTCGAGATCTGCTCGGAGAGATCGGCAGCCGGAACCATGATCTCGGCGAGCGAGACGTTGTAGTTCGGGATGAACACGACCTTCAGCAGCCCGCGCACGGCCGGATCGTTATTGATCACCTTCGCGACGTCGTTCGCCAGTTTGATGATGAGCTTGGCATTGTGATAGCTCGGCGCCGCCTTGCCGGCGAAGAGCTTGACGCGCGGCACCCAGTCGAGTTCGGGATGCGAGCGGATCTGGTCGTAGAGTGCGACGGCCTCGATGATGTTCAGAAGCTGGCGCTTGTATTCGTGGATGCGCTTGATCTGGATGTCGAACATGGCCGAAGGATCGAGGCGGATGCCCATGCGGCTCTGCACGAGATTGGCGAGGCGGATCTTGTTTGCCCGTTTGATCGCGGCAAAGCGCTCCTGGAAGGCCGAATTGTCGGCGTGCGCGTCGAGCGCCTTCAGCGCTTCGGCGTCATCGATAAACGCGTCGCCGATCGCTTCGCGGATCAGGCTGAAGAGGCCGGGGTTGCATTGCATCAGCCAGCGTCGCGGCGTGATGCCGTTCGTCTTGTTGTTGATGCGTTCCGGATAGAGCTGGTGCAGATCGGAGAACACCGTCTCCTTCATCAGCTCCGTGTGCAGCGCCGATACACCGTTGATCGAGTGCGAGCCGACGAAGGCGAGGTTGCCCATGCGGATGCGGCGATCGCCACTCTCGTCGATCAGCGAGATATTGCGGATCGATTGGTCCTCAAGGCCCTTTTCCTTGCGCGCCTCGATGAGGATTTTCGCATTGATCGCGTAGACGATCTGCATATGGCGCGGCAGCAGGCGCTCGAAGAGCGGCACCGGCCAGCTTTCCAGGGCCTCGGGCAGAAGCGTGTGATTGGTATAGGAAAACGTGCGCCGGGAAATGTCCCAGGCGGACGCGAACTCCAGGCCATGCACGTCCATCAGCAGGCGAACGAGTTCCGCGACCGATACGGCCGGATGGGTATCGTTCAACTGGATCGCCACGGCATCCGGCAGCGAGGTGAAATCCGGGTATTGCTGAAGATGCCGGCGCAGGATGTCCTGCAGCGAGGCGGACGAGAAGAAAAATTCCTGGCGAAGGCGCAGCTCCTGTCCGGCCGGCGTCGCATCCGCCGGGTAGAGAACGCGGGTCAGGCTTTCGGCCTTGTTGCTCTCGCGCAGCGCGCCGATGTGGTCGCCGGCGTTGAAGGCTTCGAGCAGGATCGGATCGATCGGGTTGGCCTGCCAGAGACGCAGCGTATTGACGCGCTTTGCGCGCCAGCCGACGGCCGGCGTATCGAAAGCGGTCGCAATGACGCGCTCGGCGGGCTTCCAGACGAAGCGCTGCTTGTCGTCGCTGACATTGATCGTTTCGACCGAGCCGCCGAAGCCGATCTCGTAGGAGCTTTCGCGCCGCTCGAATTCCCAGGGATTGCCATGCGCGAGCCAGGATTCGGGAAGCTCGACCTGCCAGCCATCGGCCATCTGCTGGCGAAACAGGCCGTGCACATAGCGGATGCCGTAGCCATAGGCCGGCACGTCGACCGTCGCCATGGATTCGATGAAACAGGCGGCGAGGCGCCCGAGGCCGCCATTGCCCAGTGCCGCGTCCGGCTCAAGTTCCGAAATGATGTCGATGTCGACGCCGAGCGAGCTGAGCGCGATGCGCATCTCGTCCATGATGCCGATATTCGTCATGGCGTCGCGCATCAGGCGGCCGATAAGGAATTCGAGCGAGAGATAATAGACCCGCTTCGACCCCTGCGCGTAGGTGCGCCGCGTCGAATCCATCCATTTGTCGGTAATCCGGTCACGCGCGACGAGGATCGCGGCCGTCAGCCAGTCGTGCGGCTTGGCGACCTGCGGATCCTTGCCGATGCGGTATTTCAGGCGCTCGAGCAGCTCGGTTGCGAGCTGTTCCGGATCGGACGATCGAAGCGCTGGTGTGAGGAGTTCGGCGGCTGAGACTTGGCTCATCATGGGACGGATCGAACCCCTTCTTATCGTTGACCGGTCTAGCGAAAATCAACCATTGAAGCGATTTATGCATCTATCCGAAGCGCTTGCAATATACGTTTTGCAGAAAGGGCATATGTATAAATTGCGCGGGGCAGGCTCCGTCCCGAAATGAAAAAAGCCCGCCGCTGGATGCGACGGGCTTTGTGGAATGCTGCCTGCGATCGGGTCCTACTGGGTCAGGCGGGAGACCACGGCGGAGGCCTTTTCGCCGATCGCCTTGAAGGCGGTGACGAGCGAGTCCATGTCCTCGGCGCCAAAATAGTGGCCGTCGGTGCTGGCGCAGTATTTCAGCAGGTCCTGCCCGCGCTTGGGCGCCATGAACGCGACCGTATAGACCTCAATCTTGTCGTCACGCGCCTTGTCGCACCACTTCTTGGTCTCCTTGTCCGAGGCGTCTCCGTTGGAGTTTCCGTCATAGGAGGTGTTTTCGCCGTCGGTCATGAAGACGATGTACTTTGTCGGCACCTGGCCGTTCTTCTTGTCGTGCGCCTTGTCTTCGGTCTTCGCTTTGACCTTCTTATAGGCCGTCTTGAAGGCGTTGCTGGAATCCGTTCCCCCCGTGGGAATCGACGGCAGTGCATTGACATAGGCGAGCGCGTCGGCCGTACCCCATTCCAGGTCAGTTTCGACCTGCATGGAATCGCTGTAGGAGACCGCACCTGTCCGGACATAGGTCTTGTCCGGGTCCGCCATGTTCAACTGCGTCGCAAGGTTCGCAACGGCAAGCTTCAGGGCCGCAATCTTGCGGACGTAGCAAGGCGTCGTGGCGCCGAGAATGGGATAGTAGCGCCAGTTATAGTCGGTGTAATTCTGGCATGCCTGGGTATAGGAATGAACCTCGTTGCTGACGAAGGACATTGAGCCCGAGCGGTCTAGCACCAGATACATCGACAATGCGTTCTTCGATTCGGTGGCGCTTTCGGCCGTGCTGGTCGTCTTCAGCGTGGTCGATTCCCGGCCGAAGAGGCGGGTGAAGGCGTTGTATTCGACGGTGTAATTCGCATCGACGACGACCTTGTAGGACTTGCCCGTCCCGGCGGTCGCCAGTTCGGTAATGGTCACGAGGGACTTGGAGGAGAGATCGTTCTCCTCGTTTTCGTCCTCGACGCTCTGCTTGTCGCCCATCTGGGTCTGCAGGAACTGCAGGGCAAGCAGTTTCGCCTCTTCTGCGGTGAAGCCCTGGCTCGCGAGCGCGGAGGCGGCTGCAAGCGCCGCGGCGTCCGTCGCATCCTGCAGGCTCGCCTTGACCTTGATGACGTTCGTCATGTCGATCGCGATACCGCCCGCTCCCAGCAGGACCGGTATGATGATCGCTGTCATCATGGAGAAATTGCCGAGGCGATCTCTCATCAGCCGGGTGATCGATGACTGTCTTGTTTCAGCGCTTTTCATGCTGCCCTCGCCCACATTTTCATAATGTGAGGGCAGACTATCGAGGATGTCTTATTATTGGGTTCGGCGGCGTGGTATAGTTTTCGTAAAATTGCAGCGATCGCAGTTCGCTGGTGGATAGAGACGCCGCTCCGTGTCTCTATTCGGGAATCCGGGCTCAGGCAGCCTGCTTGACGGGGATGACGTCGACGGCCTGCTTCGTATCGTGGCTGCCGTAGCCCTTCAGAATGCCGATCACCGGTGCGACGTCGGAATAGTCCCGGCCATAGGCAACGACGATATGGTCCGAGCCGGCCGGAATGTCGTTCGTCGGGTCGAGTTCCATCCAGCCGTTGATCCGGCCGCACCAGAAGCGAACCCAGGCATGCATGGCATCCGCGCCTTCCAGCCGTTCCTTGCCGGGTGGCGGGATGGTGCGCAGGAAGCCGCTGACATAGCCGGCGGGAATGCCCAGGCTGCGCAAGGCCAGGATCATGACATGGGAAAAATCCTGGCACACGCCGCGCTTCAGCTTGAAGGCCTCGCGCGGCGAGGTATCGACGGTGGTGGCTTCGGGATCGTAGGTGAAATCAGCGTGAATCCGGGCGCAGATCGCCGTCGCCGCCTCGCGCACCGTCATGCCCGGCACGATGATCCGCTTCGCATAATCGGCAATCTCCGGGCTTTGCGGCAGCCGTGGACTGGCGTCGATGAAATGATGCGGGGAGCTGCCGTCGAGCGACCAGTAGCCGGCGATATCCTCCGCCAGGCCGGTGACCGGCGGCGAAAAATCGGGAGAGGGATCGAGGCTGTCCACGTGCACCCGCGCCTGCATCTTGAGATCGAGGCTTTCGTGCAGATTGCGAAACAGGATCATCGTTGCCGGATTGTCGAAGAAATCCGTCATGTTGCTGCGCTCGCCCGGCTGCGGCAGGACGCTCAGGGTGCCGGCGACGAGCCGCTGGCGGCCGGAAATCGAGAGCGGCAGGACACGCACGATGTGACGCCCGCCCGAAACCGGCGAGTCGTAGATATAGCCGATGTGCAGGCTGACGTCGTAGAGCATGGCTGGTCCTAACTCAGATAGGTCTGTCCCAGAATGTTCGACAGGTGTTCGAGTTCCGCCTCGAATTTCCCATAGACCGGGCCTGTCATGCCTTCCGGCGTCATCACGGCGAGACCGGCATGCAGCCGCATCGCTTCGCGGTAGAAGGGCGACATCTGGCCGTTGGAAAATGCGTTCGGCAGTTGCTCGACCTCGTTCTTGATCTCGTTCAACTGGTAGAGCACGGAGCGCGGGTTGAGCGCGTCGAGCGCGAGCAGGTCGGTGACGGTCAGGCGGGCCGTCGCGACATTGTAGCGCCGGCGGTGGGTCATGACGCTGTCGCCGATCTCCAGCAGCATGTCGAGCGCACCATCCGGCGCGTTTTCGCCCGACATATGGCCAAGCAGCCGCGTCATGTGCAGGCCGCGTTCCAGATAACGCCCGATCGACAGGAAGCGCCAGCCGGTGAAGCGGTACATGTTTTCGTGCACGAGACCGGCGAAGCCCGCGAGCTTGCGCAGAAGCACGGTCATCGCGCGCGTCGCGTCGTCGCCGGGCTGCACGCTGTCATGGAAGCGCCGGGCCGTCTTGGCGAGGTCGTTCAGCGCCAGCCAGCCGTCCGGCGAGAAGCGGTCGCGGATGTTGCTGGCGCTGAAGACGGCGCTGTCGATGTTGCGGATGAGGCTCGAGGGAACCGCCTCCGTCGTGTCGATGTCGAGGGCGGCGAGATAATCCGTGACGTCCTTCAGCAGCGGCTGCTCGGGGTCGGCATACTCGGCGAAGCGGCCGTGCCAGGCGCGCAGCACGCGCAGCGCCCCTTCCGCCCGCTCGATATAGCGGCCGAGCCAGAAGAGATTGTCGGCCGCGCGGCTCGGCAGGCTGCCCGGCATGTTGCGGGTGAAGCTTTCCTCTGCCGGCAGCAGGCTGTGGCGCTCGACAGCCTTGCGGCTGACGATCCAGACGTCGGCGGCCGTGCCGCCTTCCTGCATGGCGATTGCCGAGACATTGTCGCCCGAGCCGATACGGGCGAAGCCGCCCGGCATGATCTGCCAGCCGTCGCGGGTGCGGGCGGCGAAGACGCGCAGGCTCATCGGCCGCGGCACCAGCTTGCCGTCGATGAAGGCCGGCGTCGTCGAGAGCGTCACCGCCTCCTGACCGATCAGCTTGGCGCCGTCGGTCGCCAGCCAGTCGGAAATCGAGGCCTTGGCGGTTTCGCGGAGGGATGCGCCGAGCACGGACTGGCCATTGTCGTCGAAGAAGGGACGGGTCGAATAGGCCGGGCCGATCACCATGCGCTCGATGTTGCGGGCGACATGGTCGCGCTCCTTCTTCTGCCCGCACCACCAGGTGGCGATGCTCGGCAGGATCGGGTCCTCGCCGAGGAAATGGCGACAGATCGCCGGCATGAAGGCGAGCAGCGCGCGGGTTTCGAGAATGCCGGAGCCGAGGCCGTTGATGATGCTGACGGAGCCGTCGCGCAGCGCCTCGACCAGACCCGGCGTGCCGATATGGGAATTCTGGTTCAGTTCCAGCGGGTCGGCAAAGGTGGCGTCGAGACGGCGCCAGAGCACGCCGACGGGCTTTAGCCCCGCAACGGTGCGCACCATCACCTTGCCGTTGACGATCGTCAGGTCCTCGCCCTCGAGCAGCATGAAGCCGAGGTAGCGCGCGATATAGGCGTGCTCGAAATAGGTTTCGTTGGCGAGGCCGGGGGTGAGGACGGCGATGCGGTCTTCCGGGTGCTGCTTGTTGGCCTGCAATGTGTCGCGGAAGGCACCGAAGAAACCGGCGAGCCGATGCACATGGGTTTCGGCGTAGATGTCGGAGAATGCGCGGGTCGTCGCCACCCGGTTTTCCAGCGCGAAGCCGGCGCCGGAGGGTGCTTCCGTCCGGTCGGACAGGACCCACCAGTTTCCGTCCGGCCCGCGGCCGACCTCGAAGGAACAGAAATGCAGGAAGTGTCCGCCCGCCGGCTTGACGCCCACCAGCGGCCGCAGGAATTCGGCATTCGAGGCGACGAGCGCCGGCGGCAGGATGCCCTCTGCGACGAGCCGGTTCTGGCCGTAGATGTCGGAAACGATCGTTTCCAGCAGGTTGGCGCGCTGCACGAGGCCGCGCGAGAGCGCCGCCCACTCCTCCTCGTCGATCAGGACGGGCATGTGCGAGAGCGGCCAGGCGCGTTCGCTGCCCGTCTCCTTGCCGCCATAGGCGCGATAGAAGACGCCGGCATCGCGCAGATAGCGGTCGGCGCGGGCGAAGCGATTGGCGAGGTCGTCGGCCGACATGCGCTCCAGCGACGCGAGCATGCGCTGCCAGACGGCTCGGACACGGCCATCCGTGCCGACCATTTCGTCGGCGACGCCCGGAAGCGGCGCATAGGAAAACCCGGTCCGCCGCGCCTCCGTCGCTTCGAGAGCCTTCATGGTCAAACCTTACACTCCTGCCGGCCGTCTCAGATCCAGCGTCATCGGGAAGTCCGCGGACCGCGTCTCCTGCCACGCCGTATAGCTGCCCGCCGTGTGCCCCCACGGTTCAAAACGCGACAGGCGTCGCGCCTCCGCCTCGTTTCCGTTGACGGGGAAGGTGTCATAGTTCCGTCCGCCGGGATGGGCAACGTGATAGATGCATCCGCCGATCGCCCGCCTCGACCATGTATCATAAATGTCAAATGTAAGCGGCGTATTGACGGGCAGCACCGGATGCAGGCCGGCCGCCGGCTGCCAGGCCTTGTAGCGAACGCCGGCAACGGCGACGCCGTTGACGCCGGTCTTCGTCAGCGGCACGGGGCGCCCGTTGCAGGTGACGGCATAGCGGTCCGGATTGGCCGTTTCGAGCTTGACCTGGAGCCTCTCGACGGAGGAATCGACGTAGCGCACCGTGCCGCCGATCGCGCCCTGTTCGCCCATGACGTGCCAGGGCTCCAGCGCCTGGCGGAGTTCGAGCTTCGAGCCCTCGTATTCGACCTCGCCGCAGAAGGGAAAGCGGAATTCGAGCTGGGCCTCGAACCATTCCGGGCGCAGGTCGAAGCCGTGCGTGCGCAGGTCCGCCAGCACTTCGAGAAAATCCTGCCAGACGAAATCCGGCAGCATGAAGCGGTCATGCAGCGTCGTGCCCCAGCGCACGAAGGAGCCGTCCTCCGGGTTCAGCCAGAAACGGGCGATCAGAGCGCGGATCAGCAGTTGCTGCGCAAGGCTCATGCGGGCGTTTGGCGGCATCTCGAAGCCGCGGAACTCGACGAGGCCGAGACGGCCGGTCGGCCCGTCCGGCGAAAACAGCTTGTCGATGCAGATTTCGGAGCGATGCGTGTTGCCGGTGACGTCGACGAGCAGGTTGCGGAAGAGCCGGTCGACCATCCAGGGAAGCGGTGCCGTGCCGCGACCGGGCGCCGGCACCTGCGACAGTGCGATCTCCAGTTCGTAGAGCGAATCATGCCGCGCCTCGTCGAAGCGGGGCGCCTGGCTCGTCGGGCCGATGAAGAGGCCGGAAAACATATAGGAGAGCGACGGGTGGCGCTGCCAGTGCAGAACGAGGCTCTTCAAGAGGTCGGGGCGGCGCAGGAAGGGGCTGTCGTTCGGGCTCTTTCCGCCGACGACCACATGGTTGCCGCCGCCGGTGCCGGTGTGGCGGCCGTCGATCATGAACTTGTCGGCGCCGAGCCGGCATTGCCGCGCTTCCTCGTAGACGGCCGAGGTGATGTCGACGCAATCCTGCCAGTTGGACGCCGGGTGGATGTTGACCTCGATCACGCCCGGATCGGGCGCGACGCGGATGACGTTGATGCGCTCGTCATGTGGCGGCGCATAGCCCTCGATATGCACGGCGAGCCCAAGCGCCTCGGCGGCGGCTTCGGCGGCTGAGACCAGTTCCAGATAGTCCTCGACCCGCTCGACCGGCGGCATGAAGACGCTGAGGCGGCCGTCGCGCGCCTCGACGCTCATCGCCGTGCGCACCGCGCCGACGATTTCGCTCCGGACCTGTTCGATCCGTTCCTGCCCGCCTTCGGAAGCCTGGAAGGAGGCTTCGGCCAGCGGTCGCGCGGCCGGCTTGAAGTCCGGCAGCGGCGGCTTGTCCTCGGTCGGGTCGGCGGGGTTGATATAGGGATAGTTCGACGGCGAAAGGTAGGGCAGGGAGCCGAGCGGCAGGCGGTATCCGACCGGGCTGTCGCCGGGAACCAGAAACAGCTTGCCGCGCCGCGTGCGCCACTTCTCGCTGATCCAGCGCGGTCCGCTGGCCTTGGCGTTCCAGGCCTGCACCGGCAGCACATAGCCGCTCGGCCGCGTCAGGCCGCGCTCGAAGACGCGGGCGATGCGGCTGCGCTCTTCCGGATCTTCCAGCTTGGAGTTCGACGGATCGACGTTCTCAGGCAGGCTGCCTTCCTTGATGATCCATTCGGCCGGATCCTCATAGGCGGGCTGGACCATGTCCGGCTCGATGCCGAGCTGTTCGGCAACGCCGGCGAGCACGGCTTGCGCATCCTTTTCGCTGACGCCGGTATCCTTGCCTTCGGCCGCGATGAGGTCGGCGTTCTTCCAGATCGGCTTGCCGTCGCGCCGCCAGTAGAGCGAGAAGGTCCAGCGCGGCAGGCTTTCGCCCGGATACCACTTGCCCTGGCCGTAATGCAGGAAGCCGCCCGGCGCGAAACGGTCGCGCAGGCGCCGGATCAGGAGGTCGGCCTTCTCTCGCTTCGTCGGGCCGACGGCATCGGTGTTCCACTCGCCGGACTCGAAATCGTCGATCGACACGAAGGTCGGCTCGCCGCCCATGGTCAGGCGCACG
>CAMPIK010000069.1 GCA_946886325.1 uncultured Shinella sp. | reverse complement strand
GCGCTTGTCACGAAGGACCGGAAGATCGCCGCCTACAGCCCGACCTTCATAAGCTGGTAGCCCACCGCTACCGCTTCTTCGCGCGGCCCGCGAACGGATTGTCCGACGCCTTGAAGTGGATGCGGATCGGCACGCCGGGAAGCTCGAAATCGTTGCGCAGGCCATTGGTGAGATAGCGCACATAGGATTCCGGCAGCGCCTCGGGGCGCGTGCAGGAAATCATGAAGCCCGGCGGGCGGGCCTTCACCTGCGTCATGTATTTGAGCTTCAGGCGGCGGCCGGAGACGGCCGGCGGCGGATGCTGCACCTGCTGGGCTTCCAGCCAGCGGTTGAGCTTGGCCGTCGAGATGCGGCGGTTCCAGGTGCGGTCGGTCTCGATCACGGCCTGCATCAGCTTGTCGAGCCCGCGCCCGGTCTGGCCGGACACCGGCACGGCGCGGATGCCGCGCGCCTGCGGCAAAAGTCGGTCGGTCTTTTCGCGCAATTCGGCCAGCACCGCCTGCGGGTCCTCGATCAGGTCCCACTTGTTGAAGGCGAGCACGGCGGCCCTGCCCTCGCGCAGCACCAGATCGACGATCTGGAGATCCTGCTTCTCGAAAGGAATGGTGGAATCGAAGACGATGACCACCGTCTCGGCAAAGCGGATGGCGCGCAGGCCGTCGGCGACCGAGAGCTTTTCAAGCTTCTCCTGCACCCGCGCCTTGCGCCGCATGCCGGCCGTGTCGAACATCTTGATCGTCCGGCCCTTCCAGTCCCATTCGACGGAAATACTATCGCGGGTGATGCCCGCTTCCGGGCCGGTCAAAAGCCGGTCCTCGCCGAGGAAGCGGTTGATCAGCGTCGACTTGCCGGCATTCGGACGCCCGACGATGGCGACACGCAGCGGCTTCGTCTCGTCATATTCCGGCTCGAAATCCTCGTCGTTCTCGGCGCCTTCGGCCCGCGCTTCGGCGCGCAGGTCGATGTTCGTCTCGGCCTCGTCGTCGGCGGACGGGAAGGCCCGCTCCTCGCCAATCGCCGCGACGATCGCATCGCGCAGATCGATCATGCCCTGGCCGTGTTCGGCGGAGATCGGCGTCGGTTCGCCAAGTCCCAGCGTATAGGCCTCGTAGAAACCGCCGTCGGAGCCCTTCGCCTCGGATTTGTTGGCGACGAGCACGACCGGCTTGCCCTTCTTGCGCAGCATGTCGGCCAGCGCCTGGTCGACCGGCGTCAGGCCCGACTTGGCATCGACCACGAAGAGCGAAAGATCGGCCTCGTCGATTGCCAGTTCCGTCTGCGCGCGCATGCGGCCCTGGAGAGACTCGGCGTCGGCCTCTTCGAGACCCGCCGTATCGACGATGTGAAACTTGAGATCGACGAGCTTGGCCTCGCCCGGCCGGCGGTCGCGGGTAACACCCGGCGTGTCATCGACCAGCGCCAGCTTCTTGCCGACGAGGCGGTTGAACAGCGTCGATTTGCCGACATTCGGACGCCCGACGATTGCGACGGTAAAGCTCATGGGATCGTCCGTTCCGAAAATGGCCGCGTGATGCGGCTCAGGACAGCTTGCCGCTTGCCGCGATCAGGTCAAGCAGCATCTGCGCCCGGTTGGCAAGGTTGCGCGGGCTCTGCTGGTCGGCGGCGATCGCCTCGAACCATTCCTTGGCGCGGGCGAAATCGCCCTGCTTATAGGCCGAAAGGCCGAGAACCTCGCGCGCGGAGTGGCGCAGTGCATTCTGCGGCGTTGCCAGTTGCTCGGCCTCCGCCGCCACCTGCTCGTAGCTGCCGGTGTCGATCAGGAGAAAGGCCGCGCGCAGCCGCGCCGCATCGCGCAGCGCCTGCGGCACGGAGCCGTCCTTGGACATCGCGAGAAAGGCGCTGACGGCACCCTCCACATTGTCGGTCTCGGCCATCAGCGACGCCGCGCGCATGCGGGCGAGAACCGGATAGGCGCCGTGGCCGTCCTTTTCCAGTTCGCCGAGCGCGGCGAGCGCCTCTTCGTTCTTGTCTTCCTTGGCAAGCGTCAGCGCGGCCAGAAACTTGTCGCCGGAGGCAGAGGCTTCCGCCTCGCTCCAGTAGTCGTAGGCGACCTTGCCGATCGTCGCCAGAACGATCAGCACGGCACAGCCGATCAGAATGCGCCCGAAACGCCGCCAGACGGCGCGCATCTGGTCGGAGCGCAGTTCGTCGTTGACCTCGCGGATGAAGCTGTCGTCCTGGTTTGCCATGCCCTGCCCGGTTTCGCTCGCAATCGAATGACGGGCCTTCTACCCGATTTTGCGGCCGTTGTAAGGGGGCAGCGGCGAATTCCCGGTATTCAGGCGATTGGCGGCACCCCGATCAGCCATTCGTGCAGCTTCCAGACGAACAGTCCATAGACGACGGCGCCGACGACGATGGCGATCAGATCGTTCCGGGCGGAGACGAAAACCGGCAAGGAGAGTTCCCCCGATGCGATCCGCTTCTTGAGCGTGATGCGCAGAACGACCGCCCAGGCGAGGATCGAAACGAAGAGCAGAACCGAATAGGTCTCGCCATTGGCAAGAAGATGCGCCAGCGCCCAGATCTTGATGGCGACGAGGGCCGGAAACTTCAGCTTCGTGCGAATATGGCCCGGCGGCAGGAAGGCCGCCACAAGACAGACCGACGAGATCAGCATCAGCGTCAGCGCGATATGGGCGAGAAACGTCGGCGGATAATAGAGCATGCCGCCGGACTGACGCGCTTCGGCAAATCCGAAGGCGATGATCGCAAGGCTCAGAAGCGAGACGATGCCGTGCAGCGCCATCCAGCCCGGCCGGCCGAGGCGGGCGATGCCGGCCTCCCGCAATCCCGGCGCAAAGGGCCTGACGAGATGCGTCGCGATGAAGAGAACGATACCGGCAATCAGCAGAGCCATGGGATCAACAGCCTTTCGAGAATGAAGCGAGCACCTCGCCCCTGGGGCGGGCCAGTGGAATGGGCCAGTGCAAATGGGATAGCCGGGTCGAACGGTGATTTCCAGCCCGATCACGGCTTTGCCGCATTCGGACCCGATACGGGAGCAAAGCAAATTGTCGCGGTTTCCCATGTCCCGTCTCGCGTTCCTCGCCCTTCTTGCCCCTGCCCTCGTCGCCGCGCCGGTTCTGGCCGACGAAACGGCGGCGGACGCGGCCCCGCGCAAGCAACTGGTCGTCGTCTCCTTCGACGGCGCGCATGACAACCTGCTGTGGGAGAAGAGCCGCGCCATGGCGAAGCGCACCGGCGCGCATTTCACCTATTTCCTCTCCTGCACCTTTCTCTTCACCATCGACGACCGCAAGACCTACCAGGCGCCGCACCAGCGCCGCGGCAAGTCGAATGTCGGCTTCGGCCAGACGCAGGAGGAGGTCGTCGCGCGCCTCGGCGAGATCTGGCTGGCGCGCCTGGAGGGCCACGACATCGGCAGCCACGGCTGTGGCCATTTCGATGGCGGAGAATGGAGTGCTGCCGACTGGAAGGCGGAGTTCGGCTTCTTCCGGGATACGCTGCGCGATGCGTGGAACAGGGCCGGTGTCGCCGAGCGGGAGCCCGCCGGCTGGCAGACCTTCGTCGACGGCGATATCAAGGGTTTTCGCGCACCCTATCTGTCGGCCGGTCCCGGACTGGTCGATGCGCTCAAGGCCTTCGGCTTTGCCTATGACGCAAGCCTCGTCTCGAAAGGGCCGGCCATGCCGAAGGCGGCGGGCGATCTGGTGCGCTTCTCGCTGCCGCTGATCCCCGAAGGCCCCGAACAGCGCCCGGTCATCGCCATGGACTACAATCTCTTCGTCCGCCACTCGATGGGCATCGAGAACCGCAAGGACAGCGCCCGCTTCGAGGAGCGCACGCTCGCAGCCTTCAATGCCGCGTTCGAGGCGCAGTATGAAGGCGACCGCATTCCCCTCCAGCTCGGCTTCCACTTCGTCGAGATGAACGGCGGCGCCTACTGGCGCGCGCTGGAGCGCTTCCTGACGGATGTCTGCGGCAAGCCGGACGTCGCCTGCGTCAGCCATCGCGAGGCGATGGAGATGCTCGACAAGCAGCGGGATGCCTCGAAAGAGACATCCCAGTCGCTCTGAGCGCTATCGCGCCAGTTCTTCGTTTCCGCCCGCGGCGATGAACTCCTGATCAATCTCCGGCAGCGGCATATCGTCGATCGCGCGCTCGAAGGCCTTGAGGCGCTTGTAGATCGACTGCAGCTCGATGATCGTTGACCAGGAATTGACGAGATACTGGAACGAGCTTGCCACCTGCCCGAAGGCGGTCAGGATCTGCTGCAGGATGCCGTAGGTGATCTTGCCGGCGACGATCGTCGGAACGAGGATGAAATAGACGAAGAGGTTGTCCGCCTGGAGATAGAACGAGCGGGCGACGTTGAAATACATATAGTGGAAATAGAGCCGGAAATAGTTCGTCCGCACGTGGCTGAAGAGGTCGCGAACCGTCGGCGGCTGCGCCCGGCGCGGATCGTCCTCGCCGTAGACCAGTTCCTTACGATAGGCCGCCTCGACGCGCTGGTTGCGGAATTCCAGGCCCGGAAGCTTGATACCCACGGTCGCGAGCAGCACCGTACCGAAAACGGACCACAGGATTGCCGCCCAGAACAAGGCGTGCGGCACCGCCCCGATGAAGGGCATTTCCGTGACATGCACGGAGAGGGCGAAGAGAACCGGCAGGAAGGCGATCAGGGTCATCACCGCATCGATCAGGCTGACGCCGAGACCTTCCGTAATCGTCGCGAAACGCATCGTGTCTTCCTGAACACGCTGCGACGCGCCTTCGATCGTGCGCACCTTCGGCCACATGGACATGTAGTAGTCGTTCATCGCCGTGCGCCAGCGGAAGACATAGTGGCTGACGAAGAAGCGGGTGATCACGTAGACGAAGACGCTGATGAAGGCGATCTGGCAGAAGATCAGCATCAGGTCGAAGAAGCTCTGAACCGTCGCCCCGCTGTTTGGCTGGAAGGCGCCCATCAGCGTGTCGCCGAAGGGCCGGCGCCAGTTGTTGATCGCAAGCGAGACCAGCACGCCGAAATAGGTCGTGAAGATGATGAAGGCCGAGCCCCAGATCGACCAGGTCGTCCAGGGATGATCCTTGGCGCGCCACTGCCAGAAACCGCCGAAGATCAGCACGCTGACCAGAAAATAGAGGTAGAACCAGATATTGTCCGTCGTCACGAAATAGCCAAGCCCGACGGGCGGCTGCACATCGGGCGCAAGCGGCGGCAGGCCGAAGGATGCGCCGGCGTCCTTTGCGAACGAATACCAGAAGATGACGCAGAACAGGGTCCAGAGAGCAAGCGAGGAGAAAAACAGCTTCGGCTGCGGAAAGAAGGAATGGAACAAGGTACAGGACTCTCGTTGTTGCGTGGCGGACGGTCCGCTCGGTTTGCGAGAACCTAGTGCAGTTCCTGCGCCGCAACAATCCGGCGACGCCTTCCATTACCGAGATTTAATGCGACGCCCGCCCGGCCGGAAATGTGGCGATCGCGGCCAGCGCAAGCAGGACGGCGGCGGCGAGGCTTGCGGCCCCGTAGCCACCCGTCCCCGTCGCCAGTGCGCCCGCCATCAGCGGCCCGACGATCTGGCCGACACCGAAGGCCGCCGTCATCGTGGCGAGCACCCGGCGCGGCGCCTCCGGCTGGAGACGGCGGCCGAGTTGCAGCCCGAAGGCGGTGACGACCATGAACGTGCCGCCAAGCGCTAGCCCCCCGGCAAGGGCCGCGACGGGCAGGCCGAGGAAAACCGTCGCAAGCACGCCAAGACATTCGAGCACGAGTGCGACCCGATAGGCGCCGAGCAAGCCGAAGCGCTGTTCGAAGGGGCGCCACAGGCGAAGCGACACGGCAGCCGCCACGCCGGTGACGAGCCAGGCGAGGCATTCGAGCAAGGCGCCGCCCGCGCCGTCCCGCACGATGGCGACGATGAAGGTTGCGGTCACCACATAACCCGCGCCGAAGATGCCGTAGCTCACCGTCAGTCCGGCAAGCGCCGGCGTCCAGCGAAGGCGCGGCTCGGCTCCACCGGAGATGCCGCCCGCGCTCGCGGGCAGCAGCATGTGCACGACGACGACCGATGCCGCTGTCAGGGCGAAAGCAGCAAGCCAGTCGATGCGCCAGTCCGCAAGGCCGGCAAGGCCGTGGCCGCCGACGAGATAGACGACGAGCGCCGACAACGCGATGCCCGCGCCGACGCCGCCGAAATGCAGCATCTGCACGCGCCCGTCCTTCAGAGCGAGACCGTGCGACAGCACGATGCCGGAGGTGAAGATCATGGCGAAGGCGCTGGCGACGCCCGCCAGGAAGCGCAGAGCGGCGAGCGCAGGCAATCCGCTTGCCATCGCCGTCAGGAAAAGAAGCACCGCATTGGCGATGAGCGCACCGATTGCAATGCGGCGCTCGTGGCCGGCGGCCCAGCCGTAGGATGCAAGGACGGCGCCCGCGAGATAGCCGAAGAAATTCGCTGACGCGATGAAGCCCGCATCGGCCGCATCGAGCCCGAGATCGGCCATCATCGCCGGCAGGACCGGCGTGAAGAAGAAGCGGCCGAAGCCCATGGCCGCCGCCATGGCGATGGCGCCGGCAATGCCCGTGCGGATGGCGGATGCTGTTCCTGTCATGCGAACCGCTATCGCACCGCACCATGCAGCCGACAACCGACAATTATTGATCCATACCGTCGGTTTTGCTGATGGAAGCCGGCGATCAGCCCGGCAGCGTCAGCACCAGCGGCCCGTTGCGGGTGGCGACCACCGTGTGCTCGAACTGCACGGTCGGCGCACGCGGCTCGCTGTAGAGCGTCCAGTCGTCGTGGTCGCCGGCATCCGCCCAGCTTGCGCCAAGCGACAGAAAGGGCTCGACGGTGAAGACGAGGCCTTCCGTCATCATCCGCTTTTCCTTCGGGTCCGGCCAGGTGGCGATTTCGGCCGGTTCCTCATGCAGCGAGCGCCCGACGCCGTGGCTCGCCAGATTGGCGACCAGCGTGTAGCGGTTCTTCTTCGCGAAGGCGCCGATGGCGTTGCCGATCGCCGCGATCGGCTTGCCGGCCTTCACTTCCTTGAGGCCCACCCACATGGCGCGCTTGCCGTCGCGGCAGAGCCGCTCGACCTGCGGCTTGACGGGGCCGACCGCGAAGGACGATCCGGTATCGGCGAAATAGCCGTCGAGTTCGGCCGACACGTCGATATTGACGAGGTCGCCCGGTCGGATGACGCGCTCGCCCGGAATGCCGTGCGCCACTTCCTCGTTGATCGAGATGCAGGTGGCGCCGGGAAACTTGTAGCAATGTTCCGGCGCCGAACGCGCGCCCGCCTCTTCCAGCAGTTTCCGCCCGATATGGTCCAGTTCCGCCGTCGTCATGCCGGGGCGGATGGCAGCACCCATGGCATGCAGGACATTGCCGCAGATGCGGCCGATCGCCTGCATGCCTTGCAGGTCTTCGTCATTGTTCAGTGTCATCGGCTCTCGCTTTCGGGCGCGCTTCTAGCACAACCCGACAAGTCCTGTCATGCGAACAGGCATCAGGCCGGCACGGTTTCGGCCAGCATCTCGCGCACCATCGGCGCGACCTTCGTGCCGTAAAGCTCGATACCGCGCAGGATCGCCTCGTGCGGCATCAGGCCGATCGCCATCTGCAGCAGGAAGCGGTCATTGCGGAAGATCCGGTGATGGGCGACGATCTTCTTTGCCACCGTCTCGGGATCGCCGAGGAAGAGATGCCCGGTCGGGCCGATCGACTGGTCGAACTGCGCCCGGCTCGTCGGCCCCCATCCGCGCTCGCGCCCGATGCGGTTCATCACCTCGGCCTGCGGACCGTAGAACGTGTCGGCGGCACTTTCGGTCGTGTCGGCGATGAAGCCGTGCACGTTGATGCTGGTCTTCAGCTTCGCCTCGTCCTGCCCCGCCCGGCGCGCGGCTTCCCGATAAAGCTCGAAGAGCGGCGCATAACGCGACGGCGTGCCGCCGATGATGGCAAGCGCCAGCGGCAGCCCATAAGCGCCGGCGCGCGCCACCGATTGCGGCGTACCGCCGACGGCGATCCAGATCGGCAGCCGCCCCTCGACCGGGCGCGGATAGACGCCAAGGCCCGGCAGCGGCGGCCGCATCGTGCCGTTCCACGACACTTTCTCGCTCTCGTTCAACGCCAGCAGCAGGTCGAGCTTTTCAGAGAAGAGCTGGTCGTAGTCGGCGAGCGCGTAGCCGAACAGCGGGAAGGATTCGATGAAGGAGCCGCGCCCCGCCATGATTTCGGCACGCCCGCCGGAGATGAGATCGACCGTCGAGAACTTCTGGAACACCCGCACCGGATCATCAGACGAAAGAACCGTCACCGCGCTCGACAGCCGGATTTTATTGGTCCGCGCCGCCGCCGCCGCAAGCACCACGGCGGGCGCCGATGCCGCATAGTCCGGCCGGTGGTGTTCGCCCAGCCCGAAGACATCGAGCCCGACCGCATCGGCAAGCTCGATTTCCTCCAGCAGGTTCTTCAGCCGCCGCTCCGCCTCCCGCCCCTTGTCGGCAGCGTTCGGATCGACATCGGCGAAGGTGTAGAGGCCAAGTTCCATGGTTGGTTTCCAATCGGCTGAGACGCGTTTTCGCTCGGGAGATAGGTGGAACGCGTGGCGGATGAAAGGGCGCTTGCGGAAACGCTGTGTTCAGGTTCGCTCATGCCTCATCATCATCAAACGAGACCTGCCGCCCGCCATAAAGCACGCGATCGAAGGTCACGACATCGTCGTCGATGTGAAAGGCAAGCGTCACCCGACGCTCGAAGCCGACGATGCGCAGTCCGGGCAGGAGATCGTCCCGGCTTACCCCGCGTTGTGGAAACCGATCGAAGCCAAGGCAATAAGCCTCGATGCGCTCGATATACGCAATCGCCCGCGCCCTGCCGGATTTTTCGGCGATATAGTCGTAGAGGGCCAGCAGGTCATCGCGCGCTTCCGGCGAGAAGCGAATGCGATAGGCACCCGTCACCGCCGGTCGCTTTTCTCATGATGCCGCCGGATGTCATCGAAGACATCGGACGCCGAAAGCCCGCGCGACGGGTCCGCCCGCATCGCAAGAGCGACGGGCAGAACCTCCTCCGTCAGCCACCTGTCGACGACCGCATTGCGCTCCTGAAGTGCGCGCAGGCCGGCCCGCACGACCTCGCTGCCGGAGGCATAGGTGCCCGTTGCGACCAGATCGTCGATGAAGTCGGACTGTTCGCGCGGCAGACTGAATGTTCGCTTCTGCGCCGTCGCCATGGTTCTTAGCTCCCGTGCCGGTATGATAAAATCATACCACGGTGCGGCCATGCAGCCAAGACGGCGGGTCAGAAGAGGTTGGCGGGGCGGCGAACCGACCCGCCGCCCCCATCACAGCCTCGACGCCACCGCCTCCAGCTGGCCGGCCACCTGCCCCCAGC
>CAMPIK010000068.1 GCA_946886325.1 uncultured Shinella sp. | reverse complement strand
AAATCCAGCGCGAACTCGACAACAATGCGCAAGGCATCCTCGGCTATGTCGTGCGTTGGGTCGACCAGGGCGTCGGCTGCTCCAAGGTGCCTGACATCAACGATGTCGGGCTGATGGAGGATCGCGCGACGCTGCGCATCTCCGCCCAGCACATGGCGAACTGGCTGCACCACGGGGTGGTGACGGAGGCACAGGTCGTCGAGACGATGAAGAAGATGGCAGCCGTCGTCGATGGACAGAACGCCGGCGATCCGGCGTATCGGCCAATGGCCGCCGACTTCGACGGTTCGATCGCCTTCCAGGCGGCACTCGATCTGGTTCTCAAGGGCCGCGAACAGCCGAACGGCTATACCGAGCCGGTCCTGCACCGCCGTCGGCTGGAGTTGAAGGCGAAGAGCGCGGCGTGACGGGCGCGGTCTGCATACCCTGATGGCTGTAGACGGTAAACGGCAACCAGCGGCGTCATCCTTGGCCTTGTGCCAAGGATCTGCCGACCTGTCGCTATCGAGACGTTTCAGGGAGGCACCGGCACCGGATCCTCGGCACAAGGCCGAGGGTTGACGAAGTTGAAGCGGTAACGGCCCGATCCAGAACTGAAAACGCCGGGGCGAACCCCGGCGTTTTCAATGTGGGCAGGTGTGTGGGTGCCTACTGCTGGACGATGACGCGGGCGCTCTTGCCGGGGCGGACGCGGCTATAGAGGTCGATGATGTCCTGGTTCATCAGACGGATGCAGCCCGACGAGGCGGCCGTGCCGATCGAGTTCCATTCCGGCGTGCCGTGCAGGCGGAACAGCGTGTCCTGACCCTTCTGGTTGAAGAGGTAGAGCGCGCGGGCGCCGAGCGGGTTGCTGAGGCCGGGACCCATGCCTTCCTTGACATATTTCGCGACTTCCGGCTTGCGCGCCGCCATCTCTTCCGGCGGATGCCACATCGGCCATTCCTGCTTCCAGGCGACATAGGCCTCGCCCTTCCAGGCAAAACCCTGCTTGCCGACGCCGATGCCGTAGCGCACGGCCTTGCCGCCGGGCAGCACGTAGTAGAGGAAGCGGTTCGGCGTGTTGACGATGATCGTGCCGGGCTTTTCGGCCGTCTTGTAATCGACGATCTGGCGGTGGAACTTCTCGTTCACGCGGTTGATCGGGATCGACGGCAGCGCATAGCCGTTGTCCGTGACGGCGCCATATTCGGATGTGAAGATCTTGTTGGTGGCGACCTTCTCGCCGGTGACCGGCGTCGTCGAGCAGCCGGCGAGCGCAAGAAAGCCTGCGAGGCCGCACAGGAGGAGGGCATTGCGGAGGCGCATGAGTGTCTCTTTGTCAGGAATGAGGAGGCGTCGGCGAGCCGTCGCTGATTATGGTTTATTTGCGATCAGGGATAGCAATGCAAGGCTCCGCGCCGGGCCATGCGATTGTGGCGGGTCAAATTCCCGCCGGATTGTTTTTTTGCAACATTTGGGGTGGCGTTAGGGCGTGAAACGCCTGAATTTCAGGCAGTCACCCGGACAATTTGAGCGTCCGGGCCTTCCGGGCTAGGCTTGGCCCGACGCGGAGAATCACCTGCATGCGCGCGATTCGAAAGCAGGAGAGACAATGACGATCGTATCGCTCCACAATGACAGCCCGCTTGTCGATGGCCGCCAGTCGGAGCGCGCCATGATGGTGCGGCGCGGGGTGCAGCGGCTGCTGTCGGAACTGAGCCATGCCGTGCTGCCGGAACTGACGCTTGCGAGCGGCCGGCGCGCCGACCTCATCAGCCTGTCGGCCAAGGGCGAGATCTGGATCGTCGAGATCAAGACGTCGATCGAGGACTTCAGGGTCGACCGCAAATGGCCGGACTATCGCCGCCATTGCGACCGGCTGTTCTTCGCCACGCACAAGGGCGTGCCGCTCGACATCTTTCCCGAGGACTGCGGGCTGATCCTCTCGGACGGCTACGAGGGCCATATGCTGCGCGAGGCGCCGGAGCATCGGCTTGCCGCGCCGACGCGCAAGGCCGTCACCTTCGCCTTCGCGCGCGTTGCGGCCGGCCGGCTGCTGCTGGCGGAACTGACGACGGATCGCCGTGGCGAGGGATCGGACATTGCCGCGATCGTCTCCGGCAAACGGGATTCGGCGGTCGAATCCTGACCTATTTCGGCGCGCGCTTGGCGAGGATGCGCTGGAGCGTGCGGCGGTGCATGTTGAGCCGCCGGGCCGTTTCCGAGACGTTGCGCTCGCACATCTCGTAGACGCGCTGGATGTGTTCCCAGCGCACGCGATCGGCCGACATCGGATTTTCCGGCAGTTCCGCCTTCTCGCCCGGCTTCTGCGTCAGCGCCGAGAAGATGTCGTCGGCGTCGGCGGGCTTGGCGAGATAGTCGACGGCGCCGAGCTTCACCGCGTTGACGGCCGTTGCGATATTGCCGTAGCCGGTCAGCATGATGATGCGCGTGTCGTCGCGTCGCTGGCGGATCGCCGCGATGACGTCGAGCCCGCTGCCGTCGCCGAGCCTCAGATCGACCACCGCATATTTCGGCGGGCTGGTCTTGGTCTTGGCGATGCCTTCCGCAACCGATTCGGCGGTATCGACGGCAAAGCCGCGCGTTTCCATCGCGCGCGCCAGGCGGCGCAGGAACGGGCCGTCGTCATCGACGATCAGCAGCGAATTGTCGGCACCGATATAGTCTGCATCCGAAACCGGCCCGCTTCCGGCAATTTCTTCGGTCTTTTCTGTCATCGTGGGAGTTTCCGCGTCGTTTTCCGTGCTTTTTGTCACTTTTATGTGGGGTCGGTTATGGCCGGTTCAAAGACGGGGGTAAAGTCAATTCGGCGGCCGTGCCTCCATGCGCGACCGCGGCCATTCGACCGTCACGCGCGCCCCCGGCCCCTCGCCGCCGCGATTGCCGAAGGTCAGCCGGGCGCCGGAGCGCTCCAGCAGGGTCTTGGCGATGAAGAGGCCGAGGCCGAGGCCGCCGGCGCGCTCGTCGCGCTGCCGCTTGGTGACATAGGGCTCGCCGATGCGTTGCAGGATGTCCGCGGGATAGCCTTCGCCGTCGTCCTCGATGACGAGAGTCACCTTGTCGGCCGTGTGGTCGACCGTCACGGTGACGGCCTGCTTGGCATGATCGACGGCGTTTTCCAGCAGGTTGCCGAGGCCGTAGAGAATGCCGGCATTGCGGTTGCCGACCGGTTCCTTCACCCGGTCGCCCTTTTCAACGAGGTCGAGCTTGATGCCGAATTCCCGGTGCGGCGCCATCACCTCTTCGAGCAGCGAGGAGAGCGGCAGGTGGCGCATGTGCGCCTCGTCCTCTGCGGACAGCGTCGTCAGCCGCCGCAGGATGTCGCGGCAACGCTCGCTCTGCGATCGCAACAGGTGCACGTCCTCGCCGAAGCGCTCGTCATTGCCGAGTTCGCGCTCCATCTCCTTGGCGACGACGCTGATCGTGGCGAGCGGCGTGCCGAGTTCATGGGCGGCGGCGGCGGCGAGGCCGTCGAGCTGCGAAAGATGTTTCTCCCGTTGCAGCACGAGCTCGGTCGCGGCGAGCGCATCGGACAGTTCCGAGGCCTCAAGCGAGACGCGGTAGGAATAGAAGGCGGCAAAGGCCGTGGTCGAGGCGACCGCGCACCAGAAGCCTGCCGTCAGGATCGGCGGCACGACGAGCACGGTGCCGGGAAACCAGGGCAGCGGGTAGGGCGAGAAGGCGAGCGCCGTGATCCCGGCGATGGCGAGAATGCCGAGCGGCAGGCTGTAGCGGATCGGCTGCGAGGAGGACGAGATGATGACGGGCACGCAGACGAGCGGCGCGAAGGGGTTCGCCAGCCCGCCGGTGATGAAGAGCAGCGCCATCAACTGGCAGAGGTCGAAGGCGAGCAGCGCCAGCGCCGCCTCGGGCATCAGCCGGTGGGCAGGCGGATAGCGTACGGCGAGATAGAAGTTGACGGCGGCGAGCAGCGCGATCAGCACGCAGGCCGGCAGCAGCGGCAGCGGAAATTCGAGCCAGAAGGCGATGACGATGACGGTGATCGACTGGCCGGCGACGGCGAGCCAGCGCAGCCGGATCAGCGTTTCGAGGCGAAGCCGCCTGCTGGTGGTGATGTCGCCGAGATCGTAGTGACTTGCCATGTGCCTGCCCTGGTCCCCTGCCTTTGGTCCTCTCCAAGCGGCCTCATGTACCACGCGGCTTCACGCGTGTCGTGGGAGCGGCGTCCGCCGGATCATCCGGCCAGGGGTGCCGCGGATAACGACCGCGCATCTCGGCCCGCACATCCTTCCACGATCCCGCCCAGAAGCCCGGCAGGTCGCGCGTCGTCTGGATCGGGCGATGGGCCGGCGAGAGCAGTTCCAGCACCAGCGGCAGCCGCCCTTCCGCGACCGCCGGATGCTGCCGCAGGCCGAAGAGTTCCTGCACGCGGATCGCCAGAACCGGCTCCGCACCGTCATAGCGGATCGGATGCCGCTGCCCCGTCGGCGCCTCGAAATGGGTCGGCGCGAGGCGGGAAAGCTGCCGTTGCAGGTCATAGGGCACAAGCGCCATCAGGCCATCGGCAAGGCTTGACGCCTTGATATCGTCAAGCCGGGTGACGCCACCCTGAAACGGGACGAACCAGGTCTCCATCGCATCCAGCATCGCCTCGTCGGCGACATCAGGCCACGGATCGCCGAGCGAGCGGTGCAGGAAGCCGAGACGGTCGCGCAACTGCGCTGTCTCCTTCGAAAAGGGCAGGACGTCGAGCCCGAGCTGGCGAACGCCGTCGGCAAGCGCGCGGGCCGCCGCCTCGCCTTTCGGCCGTCCCAGCGGCGTTTCCTCCAGCACCAGCGCGCCGAGCCGGACCACGCGCCGGGCGCGGACCTGCCGGCTGGCGCGATCGAACACGCACTGGTCCTCGCGGACGATCGACGCCGCCATTGCGGTCTCGACCGTCGCCCTGTCGATCTCGGCCGCCGCCAGGATGCGCTGGCGTCCGGCCGAGCCGGTGAGGTCGGCGATAACAAGCATCTCGGCCGCCGCCAGCCGCTCCGTTTCGGGCAGTTCCGCGCCGCGCCCGTTCGCCATGACGAAACGGCCACGGCCGCCGCGCTGGATCGCGATCCGGTCCGGAAAGGCCTGCAGGAGAAGGGTGCCGGGGTGCACGAAGGGTCCGCTGGCCGGGCGCCTGGTCCCGGCAAGCCGCTCGGCAAGCTTGCGGGCGCTCTCCGCCCGTTCGCCGCGCTCGCTGCGAAAGCGTCGCAGCCGGTCTTCGAGATCGACCGAGGGACCGCCGAGCCCCTGTTCCGTCAGAAGCACTGCCAGAAGCGCAGCGTCGAGCGCGGCGCCATCCTCTTCCGCGCGGATCACCATGGCGGCAAGCCGCGGCGGCAGCGCCAGATCGCGAATCCGCCGACCCGTCGCGGTGAGCGACCCGCTTTCATCGAGCGCGCCGATGAGCGTCAGCAGGTTGCGCGCCTCGGCCAGCGTCGTCGCCGGCGGCTGGTCGAGCAGCTTGAGGGTCGCGGGGTCTGAGACGCCCCAGGCGGCGAGATCGAGTGCAAAGCCGGAAAGGTCGGTTGCGAGAATCTGCGGCGGCGTGAAGGCGGGCAGCGCAGCCGTCTGCCCTGCGTGCCAGAGCCGGATCGCGATGCCTGGTTCCGTTCGCCCGGCGCGGCCCGCCCGCTGATCGGCGGAGGCGCGCGACACCCGCACCGTCTCCAGCCGTGAAATGCCGGTGGCGGCCTCGAAGACCGGCAGGCGCTGCAGGCCGCTGTCGATGACGATGCGCACGCCGTCGATGGTGATCGAGGTCTCGGCGATCGAGGTGGCGAGCACGATCTTGCGTTTGCCCGCAGGCGGCGGCCGGATCGCCTCGTCCTGCTCGCGCTGCGACAGGTTGCCGTAGAGCGGCACGAGCATCGTATCGCTGCCGAAACGACCCTCCAGCCGTTCGAGCGTCCGGTGGATTTCGCCCTGGCCGGGCAGGAAGGCGAGGATCGAGCCGGTCTCGCTGCGGTGCGCCTCGACGATTGCGCGGGCGACGCTGTCCTCGATCCGCTCACCGGCCGGACGGTCCGCATGGCGGATGTCGACCGGAAAGCTGCGGCCTTCGGAGAGGATCGCCGTCGCCCCGTCCATCAGCCGGGAAATACGCTCGACATCGAGCGTTGCCGACATGACGAGGATGCGAAGGTCCGCGCGCAGCGCCGACTGCACATCGAGCGCCAGCGCCAGGCCGAAATCGGCATCGAGCGAGCGTTCGTGGAATTCGTCGAACAGCACGGCGGCGATGCCGGTCAGTTCCGGGTCGTCGAGGATCATGCGGGCGAAGACGCCTTCGGTGACGACCTCGATGCGGGTGCGGGCCGAGACCCGGTTGTCGAGGCGCATGCGATAGCCGACGGTGCCGCCGACCGCTTCGCCGAGCAGCGCCGCCATGCGACCCGCCGCGGCCCGTGCCGCGAGCCGCCTTGGTTCGAGCAGAATGATCCGGCCGTCGCCGCGCCAGGCCTCGTCGAGCAGGAAAAGCGGCACGATCGTCGTCTTGCCGGCGCCGGGCGGCGCCGAAAGCACGGCGGACGCGCTATCCCCCAGTGCTGTGGAAAGCGCCCCCAGAACCGCGCTGACGGGGAGCTGCGGCAGCCGGTCGCGGATCGGCGTCATGGCGTATCCCCGCCGATCTCGATCACCGCGCCGCCGGCCGCCTCCGCATCGGCCGGATCATGCGTCACCAGGACGACCGGCAGCTTTGCCGCGCGGGCCTGGTCGAAGACGAGCTGGCGGACCTGTGCCCTGAGATCGAGATCGAGGCGCGAAAAGGGCTCGTCGAGCAGCAGCAGCCGCGGGGCGGACAAGAGCGTGCGCTGGAGCGCCACGCGCGCCTTCTGCCCGCCGGAGAGCGTATCCGGGTCCCGGTCGAAATAGCCGTCGAGACCGATCTCGGCGAGCGCTTCCTCGGCGCGCTGCCGCCGCCTCGCGCGTCCGCGGACGGATTCGGGGATTGCGAAAAGCAGGTTGGCGCCAACGGAGAGATGCGGAAAGAGCAGCGCATCCTGAAAGAGAATGCCCGCCTTGCGCTCCTGCGGCGCCAGCCTGTCGAGCATCAGGCCATCCACGCTGACATGGCCTTTGGCAGAAAAGGCCGGGTCGAGAAAGCCGCCGATATAGGCAAGCAGGCTCGATTTGCCCGAGCCTGATGGCCCCATGACGGAGAGCACCGTGCCCGGCGAAACGACCGCATCGACGGCCAGCAGGTCGCGCGGCCCGAGCGCGATGCGCACGCCGTCCAGCCTCAGCCCGTCCCCGACAAACCCGTCCTGCATTCAAATCCTCATCGCGCGGCGATGGCGAAATAGCAGGTGCGGAAGCACGGACGCAATCGCAAAGCCGATGAAGGGCAGCAGCGCCTGGACGAGCGCATAGATCGCGACGACGCGCCGGTCTCCGCCGGAGGAGAGCACCACCGCCTCCGTCGTCACCGTCGCGAACCGCCCGGCGCCGATCAGGAGCGTCGGAAGATAGAGGCCGACGGAGACGGCAAAGCCGACGGCGAGCGCCGTCAGCAGCGGGCGAAAGAGCATGGGCAGCCGGATGGCAAGCAGGATGCGCGCCGGCGAGGCGCCGAGCCCCGCGGCAATGCGCTCGTAGCGCGGATCGAGCGCCCGCCACGGATCGGACAGCGAGAGCATCACATAGGGCAGCACGAAGATGAGATGCACGGCGATGAGCAAGGGCAGCGACGGCCCGAGGCCGATGGCGAGTGTCAGCACATGAAGGCCGAAGACGAAGGTGATCTGCGGCATCAGCAGCGGAAGATAAAGCGCAGCACCCGCGCCACCGGCAACGGAGCCCGGCCGCGTCCGGTGATGGAAGATCGCGATAGCGGCGACGAGCGCGATGGCCGAGGATACGGCGGCAAGAACGAGCGTCGTCGAAAGAATGGTGCCGAGTGCCGCCGAATGCCGCATCCAGGTTTTTAGCGTCAAGGTCGTCGGAAGATTGTCGGGAAAGGGCCACAGCCCAGAAACAGACCATATCCCGAGCACGCCGATGCCGAGAAAGATCGCGCCGGCCGGGATGGCGGTCAGCAGCATCGCTAGCGATCGCGCGACGGCGTCGCGCCGGAACCGCCATCCGTGCAGGACGGCGAGGCGGTGCAGCATGGCGCCGACGCGCTCGACGCCGAGCCAGATCGCCATGGCGAGAAGCGTGACAGCGAGTTGCAGCATGGCGCCGGCCGATGCCACGAAGCGCAGGTTAAGATCGGGGTCGGCCATCCATTCGGTGACGCGCCCGGCAAGCGTCGGCGGCAGGCCCGGCCCGAGGATGATCGCCACATCCGCAACCGATGTCGCATAGGCGATCACCGCGAAGACGGCGAGGCGGATCTGCCGGTAGACCGGCGGCCATGTCGTCAGCAGGAACCCCGCCATGCGCCCGTAGCCGAGGCCGGCCGAGAGCTGCGCCGAGGCGCGCAGCGGCACCTGCGGCAGTGCGGCCAGCGTCATCAGGAAGAGGAAGGGGATTTCCTTGATCGCAAGGCCGGCGATCATCGCCAGACCCTGCGGATCGTTGACGACCAGCCAGTCCGGCGGCCGCGTGAAACCGGTCAGTTCCGGCGACAGCAGGCGGAGAAAGAGGCCCGAGGGCGCGATCAGAAAGGTCAGCGCGAAGGCCGCGGCGGCATGCGGTATCGCCAGAACCGGCGACACGAGATGCTGGACGCGGACCATCAGGCGCGTGCCGGCGCATCCCGCAAAGAAGGCCATGACGACGAAAAGCGCGATGGCGGCCGACAGGAGACCGGTCTTCAGCGACAGCCAGGCGGACATTGCGATGGCCGGCTCCGAGGCGAGCCTTTCGACGGAGAAGAGCGAGATCGTCGTGCCGCCGAGCGCCGGCAGGTAGCCGAAGGCCGGCAGCACGGTTCCGGCAAGCCCGGCGAGGATTGGCAGGAGGAAGATCGGGCTCGCGACGCCGGCGATGCGCACCCTCACGGCGCGGCGGTCGTCAGTTGGCCGCACCGTAGCGCCGGATCCACTCCGCCTCGATCCGCGTCATCCAGTCCGGATGCGGCTCGGCGCGCGCCGGTCCCAGTTCCTCGGGCTTCAGCGTCGCGACGCCGAGGTCGATCGCCGCGAAGGCCGCGCGGTCTTCCGGCGAAAGCTTGGCCATGGCCAGCACCGTCGGGTCGCCCCAGACGGCCGGATCCTGCTTGCGGGCCTGCGCTTCCGGCGACATCAGGAAATCGGCCAGCACCAGCGCGCCTGCCTTGGCATTGGCATTGTAGGGAATGGCGACGAAATGCGTGTTGCCGAGCGTGCCCGCCTCGAAGACGAAGGAGCGCACCGTATCCGGCAGCTCGCCATTGGCGATCGCCGCAGAGGCTTCGGCGGGATTGAAGGCGAAGGTGATGTCGAGTTCGCCATCGGCGAGCTTCTGCTTCAT
>CAMPIK010000067.1 GCA_946886325.1 uncultured Shinella sp. | reverse complement strand
CTCCTATCGGAATGCATTGCCACGCAAACCCCAGGGGATTTTCATGACCAGACAGCTTCTCGCCTCCGTCGCGCTTTCGCTTCTCTTCGCAGCCTCCGCCCATGCGGACGGCACCGCGTTCACCGCGACGCTGAAGGGCCACGCGATCCTGCCGGCCAACACGATCATCGCCGCGCCCGACGATGCCGCCGGCTATCTGAAGACGTCGGGCAAGTTCTCGACTGCCGACCGCAAGCGCACCGAAGCGCTCGGCACCATCATGGGCAAGGACGGCGTGCGCCCGACCGGCCTGTCGCTGCCCTTCGACGGCCAGCCGATGCAGGGTTTCTCCGGCATCAAGACGATGGAGGACGGCACGTTCTGGAGCCTCTCCGACAACGGTTTCGGCAACAAGCTGAACTCGACCGACGCCATGCTGATGATCCACAATATCCGCTTCGACTGGGACAAGGGCACGGTCGAGCGGCTGAACACGATCTTCCTCAGCGACCCGGACAGAAAGGCGCCCTTCCCGATCGTCATGGAAGGTGCGGAGACCCGTTATCTCACCGGCGGCGACTTCGACGTCGAATCGATCCAGCCGGTGGAAGACGGCTTCTGGATCGGCGAGGAATTCGGCCCCTACCTCTTGAAGTTCGACCGGGACGGCAGGCTGACGGACGTCGTTGCGACCGAAGTGGACGGCAAGCCGGTGACGTCGCCGGACAATCCGACGCTCGCCGTGCAGGCAGACCCGACGAAGAAGATGCCCGCCTTCAACCTGAAGCGTTCGGGCGGCTATGAGGGCCTTGCGCTCTCGAAGGACGGCACGAAGCTCTACGGCCTGCTGGAAGGCCCGCTCTGGGTGGATGCCGAATCCGTCGAGCAGGCGGAAGGCTGCCCGGCGCTGCGCATCGTCGAGCTCGACGTCGCCTCCAAGGCCTGGACGGGCCGGAGCTGGCTCTATCCGCTCGCCGAAGGCGGCGAGGCGATCGGCGACTTCAACATGCTCGACGAGACGACGGCACTGGTGATCGAGCGTGACAACGGCGCCGGCACCGCCGACAAGGCCTGCGCCGACCCGAAGGCGCCGGCTGCCGATTGCTTCGCCACCGCGTCGAAGATCAAGCGCATCTACAAGATCGCCATGACCGACGAGAATGCCGGCAAGGCGGTACGCAAGATCGGCTATATCGACCTCCTGACGATCGCCGATCCCGACAACAAGAAGCGCCAGGGTGGCGGCGACGGCTTCTACGATATGCCCTTCGTCACCATCGAGAATGTCGACCGGGTGGACGAAACGCATATCGTCGTCGGCAACGACAACAACCTGCCCTTCTCGGCCGGCCGCGCGCTCGACAAGGCCGACGACAACGAGTTCGTTCTGCTGGAAGTCGGCGATTTCCTGAAGGCGGAGTGAAGGCTTCGAACGCGACGAGGCGGCAAGCGCCGCCTCGTTCTTCCACGACGGCCGCTTGATTTCAGAGCAGGAAGTCACCCTTGACGAAGCTGATATTCGCATCGACATGGATGGCGAAATCGGCTCGACCGTCGCCGTTCACATCGCCATAGACGAAGCTGTCGCCGCCCTTCTTCTCGTAGCGCAGCTCTCCGGCCTCCTTGGAAAATTTCGACGTCCCGATGAAATCGAAGGCCTGGTTGCCGCCCGATCCGCTATCCGCATCGATTGCCTTCAGGTCGATCTTGTCCTTCTGGCTGCGGCTGAAGTCCTCGATCGTATCGCGGCCCTTCGGACCAACGGTCGAATCCTTTGGCGAGGCGAAGACGAAGGTATCGGGGCCGGAACCGCCTAACAACTTGTCCTTGCCGATGCCGCCGATCAGCGTGTCCTTGCCCGCATCGCCCTTCAGGACGTCGTTACCGGCTTCGCCCATCAGCGTGTCATTGCCCGCGCCGCCCTTGACGGTGTCCTTGCCCTTGGCGGCAAACAGCACATCGGAAAAGCGCGTGCCGATGACGGTGTCGTTGCCGGACAGCATGTATTTCAGCGCCCCATCCGCATCGCCGTCCACGTACAGGTCGAACACCTTCGAGGCCGCAAGCTTGACGCCGGTCGTCAGCAGCGCCTTGACGCCGTTGATCATGACCTCGATCTTCGTCACCGTCCCGCCGGTGACATCGCGCACCTCGCCCCCGACGGTCTTGTACTTGAAGCCCGTGCCCGTAAAGAGCGTGAACTCCTTGTTGCTGTCAAAGAATTTCGCCGTCTGGGTCTTCAAGGCCGAAGCATCGTAGTCCGTCAGCCTGCGTATGTCGAAGTCTCGGAGATTGATGCCACTGCCGCCGACCGGCTTGAATACCACCTTTGCCATTTTCAGTTCTCCCCCTAACATAGATCGGGCCGACGCTCCCGGCGACCGGACAACGCTCGATTGAATAGCCGAAAATGGCACGATAGGAAATACCTGCGGCCGGCGGTTCAGGCCCGCGCAGCCACATCAAGATCAGAACATTCAGCCGATGCTGCCGGTCACTCGAACCGGAAGGCCAGCCGCTTGCCGGTGAGCTTCGCAAGCTGCTGGAGGCGGCCGTCGATGCGTTCGCCCTGGAACTCGCGATAATCCGGCGGCACGACGAATTCGAGGTCGAGATCAGGCGATTTCGCGGTTTCGAAGCGAAGGTTGCGCGCGATGCCGGGCATCGAGGCCGAAAACAGGTAGACGACGCGCAGCAGTCCGCCGAGAAGCTTGGCCAGTTCCAGGAGGCGCGGCGTGGCGACGGTGGCGAGCGCTCCGGTGGCGCCGTCGTCGCGCAGGCCCTCGAACCGGTAATAATTGGCGAGCGCGATGAAGGCGCGGCCGGGATGGCTGATGCCGGTGAAGGTGCCGTGGGCGATGATGTTCAGCGCCTGCAGACCGCGATAGTCGGGATGGGCGCGCCAGCTGATGTCGGCGAGCAGACAGGCGGCCTGCCGGTAGCGGCCCTCCTCCTCCGTCTCCTCGATGCCGAAGAAGGGCACCATGCGGCCGGTCCAGTCGGCGAGTTCGCGGGCATGTTCGGGCGAGCGGGCGCGCAGGATGGCGAGTTCGCCGGCGGCGGCCAGCAGCGGATCGCGCGCTTTTTCGCGTTCCGGCAGCAGCGAATAAAGATAGCCTTCGCGAACGCCCTGCGACGAGAAGGAAACCGTCTTCGGCTTCATGCGGGCGATCGTCTCCTGCATGGCCACGGCACCGTAGGGCAGCAGGTTGCGGCGGTTCTTCGAGATCGTCGCGTAAGGGCCGTCCTTGGTGTCCTTCGCGCTTGCGACGTCGTCGAGGAAGGACATGGCCTCGTCGAAGGAGAGTTCGTAGCCCTGCATCATGTGCAGCGGGTAGTTCTTCACCTCCATGTGCAGCTTGGCAATGGAGCGCCAGGTGCCGCCGACGGCATAGAAGGTGCGGCCTTCGCCGGCCTGAAGCAGCGACGCGCGGGCGAGCAGCTTGCCGGCGACGAGCCGGGCATTGTCGACCGAGCCGCCGGAGGCTTCTGACAGGCGGATGCCGCCGAGCGGCAGGGTGATGCCCTTGCCGATCTCGGCGCCGCGCACATCGACCAGTTCGAGCGATCCGCCGCCGAGGTCGCCGACGATGCCATCAGGATCATGGAAGCCGCTGACGATGCCGAGCGCGGAAAAATAGGCCTCCTCCTCGCCGGTCAGCACCCGGACCTTGCGGTCGAGGATCATTTCGGCCTTGTGGATGAAGTCCGGACCGTTCTCCGCCTCGCGGGCAGCCGCCGTCGCCAGCACATACATGGTCTGGGCGCGGGCCTGGGCGGAGAGCGCATGGAACCGGTGCAGCGCCGCCAGCGCGCGCTCGACGCTCGCCTCGTCCATGCGGCCGGATTTCGCCAGCCCCTTGCCGAGCCCGCACATGACCTTTTCGTTGAAGAGGATCGCGGGCGTGCGGTTCATGCCCTCGTAGATCACAAGTCGAATGGAGTTCGATCCGATGTCCACGACGGAAACGGGGGCAATTCCAGGCAGGCGCCCCTGGGCTTCTGATTCAACCATGGAGGTCCAGTATTATCTCTTGCCGGGATTCCAGCCGGCGATCATCTTCGGCATACTGGATTTCAAAGCCTCGCCCCGGCCCGACAGGCTGGGATTGGTCATGAAATAATGCTGTGCATTGAACGGCTCGGCACCCTCCGGCACCTCCATCCGACGTGACGTCCCGTCGGGGAGGATCTCGTAGCTCTGCTGGTTGTCGATGAGATTGCCAAGCATGATCTGCGACAGAACCTGTTCGTGCACAGTCCGGTTGGTCAGAGGCACCAGTGTCTCGACCCGCCGATCCAGATTGCGCGGCATCAAATCCGCCGAGCCTATATAGACGAGCGCATTCTCCGAGGGAAGCCCGTGGCCGTTGCCGAAGCAGAAGATGCGGGAATGTTCGAGGAAGCGGCCGACGATCGATTTCACCCGGATATTGTCGGACAGGCCCGCCACCTGCGGCCGCAGGCAGCAGATGCCGCGAACGACCAGTTCCACCATCACGCCTGCCTGGCTGGCGCGGTAGAGCGCATCGATGATCTCGGGGTCGACGAGCGAGTTCATCTTCATCCAGATCGCCGCCGGCGCGCCGGCGCGCGCATGCCCGATCTCGTCCTCGATATGCTTGACGATTCGCGGGCGCAGCGTGTGCGGCGAGATGGCGAGTTTCATCGCCGCTTCCGGCTCGCCGTAGCCGGTGATGAAGTTGAAGATGTTCGCCATGTCATGGGCGATGGTCGGATTGCAGGTGAAGAAGGAGAGGTCCGTGTAGATCTTCGCCGTGACCGGATGGTAATTGCCGGTGCCGAGGTGGCAGTAGCTCCGGAGCCTGCCCTCCTCGCGGCGCACGACGAGCGACATTTTCGCATGCGTCTTCAGTTCGATGAAGCCGAAGACGACCTGCACGCCGGCGCGCTCCAGGTCGCGCGCCCAGCGGATGTTGGCCTCCTCGTCGAACCGCGCCTTCAGTTCGACCAGCGCCGTCACCGACTTGCCGGCTTCCGCCGCATCGATCAGCGCGCGCACGATCGGGCTGTCGTTGGAGGTGCGGTAGAGCGTCTGCTTTATCGCCACCACGTCAGGATCGCGCGCAGCCTGGAGCAGGAACTGGACCACCACGTCGAAGCTCTCGTAGGGATGGTGGACCACCATGTCCTTTTCGCGGATGGCGGCGAAGCAGTCGCCGATATGTTCGCGGACGCGTTCGGGAAATCGCGCATTGTAGGGTTCGAAGCGAAGGTCGTCGCGCGGCGCCTTGGCGATCTCCGACAGCGTGTTCAGCGCCAGCAGACCGGGCAGCACCGCCACGCGATTGTCCGGCACGCCGAGCTCGTGCACGACGAAATTGCGCAGCGATTCCGGCATTTCGGAATCGGTCTCGATACGGATCACCGAACCGCGGCGCCGGCGCTTCAGCGCCGTCTCGAAGAAGCGCACGAGGTCTTCGGCCTCTTCCTCCACCTCGATATCGCTGTCGCGGATGATGCGGAAGGTGCCCGACCCCTTGACGACGAATCCGGGGAACAGCTTGTGGATGAACATGCTGACCACGTCTTCCATCGTGATGTAGCGGATCGCGCCATCGACATCCGGCAGCCGGACGAAGCGGTCGAGCGCGGTCGGCAGGCGCAGCAGCGCCGTCATCGGCTCGCGATCATGGATGCTGTCGAGCTGGAGACCGATCGAAAAACCGAGATTCGGGATGAACGGGAACGGATGGGCCGGGTCGATCGACAGCGGCGTCAGCACCGGAAAGATCGACTGGTCGAATTCCTGCGCCAGCCAGTCGCGGTCTTCCGCCGACAGCGCGCTCGGGCGCACGATCAGGATATCCTCGCGGGCGAGATATTGCTGGAGGACCGCGAGCGAGGCCTGCTGCTCCATCTGGAGGTTGTCGATCTCCTTCAGGATATCGTCGAGCTGTTCGGCCGACGTCTTGCCGTCGGGGCTGCGGATCGAGATGCCCTGGCGCACCTGGCCTTCGAGACCCGCGACGCGCACCATGAAGAACTCGTCGAGATTGGCGGCGGAGATCGACAGGAAGCGCACGCGCTCCAGCAGCGGATGGGCGGTGTTGAGCGTCTCCTCGAGGACGCGGCGGTTGAACTGCAGCCAGGAAAATTCCCGGTTGATGAAGCGCTCCGGGCTTTGCATCAGCGCCGCGATATCGACGGCATCGCCGTTCGCCTGCGGCTCCGTTCCGGTCGTGTCCGAAGTCGCCATGTCCATTGCAATCCGCCTTCCCTATGAGATTTCCGGCTGAATATAACAGTTTGACGACGGAACCATGACAGTCAACCGGCCTGATCGCCCGCCGTCATCTCGCCGAGCACCTCGCGGGCAAGCGTGCGCGAGATGCGCGTGCCGCGCGACAGCGCCAGCCGGTCGAGCCGGTCGACGAGCGTCTGGGCCGCATCGAGCGAGCGCTCCATGCGCGCGACGATATAGGCGACCAGCGCATCATCGACGAAGAGCTGCCGGTCTGCGAAGAGCTTAACGATGACCTGTGACAGGAGTTCGTCGTCCGGCTCGCCGATCTCGACGACCGTCGCCGCCTTGAGGCGGGAGCGCAGGTCCGGCAGGTCGACCGGCCAGGACATCGGCCAGAGCCGCGTCGTCATCAGCAGGAAGGTGCCGTTTTCGCGGACATTGTTGATGACATGAAAGAGCGTGCGATCGTCGAAGCCGCGGCGGTCGACATCCTCGAAGAGCACCGGACCGGCGGCCGCCGCCGTCTCGGCGCCTTGACCGTCGACCGGATGGATCGCCGTCGCACCGGCCTTGTCGCGCCAGATGCCTGCCAGATGCGATTTGCCGGAGCCGACCGGGCCGGCAAGGATGACCACCGGCGACGGCCAGTTCGGCCAGTCGTCGACGATCGCGATCGCCGCGCTCAAGGGGTCGGAAATCAGGAGGTCGTCGCGGCCCGCCGCCGGGCTGTGCCCGAAGGCCAGCGGCAACTGCTCTGCAGCACGTCGGTCGGTCATCGTCTACTCTGAATGCGGTCGGTCGGCTTTTCCGTCGTCGGTGCCGGTGGCCGTCAGGACCGGGCGGCCTTCGACGACAATCCGGTTCTGGCTGTGGCCGTGATAAAGCTCGCTGTCAAGGTAGCGCCTCAGCCCGTAGCGGACAAGCACGCCGACGGCAGCGGCCGCCGGAACGGCGATCAAAAGCCCGACGAAACCGAAGATCGCGCCGAAGGCGAAGAGCGCGAACATCAGCCACACCGGATGCAGCCCGACCTTGGAGCCGACGAGCTTCGGCTGCAGGATGTTGCCCTCGATGAACTGGCCGAAGAAGAAGATGCCCGCGACGAGCGCGATCCACAGGTAATCCGGCCAGAACTGCACCAGCGCGAGACCGACCGAAAGCACCAGCCCGACCATCGAGCCGACATAGGGAATGAAGGAGATGAGGCCGGCGAAGAGGCCGATCAGCAGTCCGAAGTTGAGGCCGGCAAAGGAGAGCGAAATGCCGTAGAACAGGCCGAGAATGATGCAGATCGAGCCCTGCCCGCGCACGAAGCCGGCGATCGCCGTATCCATGTCGGCCGCGATCTGGCGCACGTCATGCACATGGTCGCGCGGCACCCAACTGTCGACCTTGGCGATCATCCGGTCCCAGTCGAGCAGCAGGTAAAAGGCGACAACAGGCGTGATGACGAAGAGCGAGGCGATGTCGACCAGCGCCATGCCGGAATTCCAGATCTGCTTGAAGACCGTGCCCATGAAGCCGGCGCCTTCGGCAAGAACCGAGGAGAAGCTTTGCTTGATCGTGCCGAGCTGGTCGCGGATCCAGGCGGGCAGCAGGTCCGGATTGAAGCTGGTGACGAGGTCCTGCAACTGCGAGATATAGCCCGGCAGCTTCTCGAAGAAATCGGACGCCTGGCTGACGAGCAGCGGGATGATGACCATCAGCGACAGCGCGAAGATGACGACGAAGGCGATGAGGATCACCATCGTCGCGACCGTCCGGCTCATGCCGCGCCGCTCCAGCCAGTCGGCGACCGGATCGAGGAAATAGGCAAGCGCCATGCCGGCGATGAAGGGCAGCAGGATGGAACTGAACACCATCAGGAAGGCGATGAAGGCGGCAAGCGCGATCAGCCAGAAGACGATCTGGCGCTTGAGGACCGCGCTGGTGAAGGTGCCTGCCATGGGGATAGGATCCGATTTCTTCGCTGAAAACCCGGTTGATGCGGTTGAGATAGGACGCAGCGCGGCGGCGGGTCAAGGCGAGGCGTCGAAAACAAGGCGTGACTGGTGCGCTCGGGGTGCTGCAAAGCCTGAATATCCGTGAAAAACTGCGGCTCAAAAAGCCCCGCCGCTTGCACTTGCCGCCCTGCCGTGCCAATCGGGCGCAAACGGCGAAGAGTTTGGAGACGCCCGATGAGCGACCCCCGGAAGAACGGCCTGACCTACAGCGATGCCGGCGTCGATATCGACGCGGGCAACCTGATGGTCGAGAAGATCAAGCCGGCGGTGCGTTCCACCCGGCGCCCCGGCGCCGACGGCGAGATCGGCGGCTTCGGCGGGCTCTTCGACCTGAAGGCCGCAGGCTTCACAGACCCGGTGCTCGTCGCCGCCAATGACGGCGTCGGCACCAAGCTCAAGATCGCGATCGACGCCGACAAGCACGACACTGTCGGCATCGACCTCGTCGCCATGTGCGTCAACGACCTTGTCGTGCAGGGCGCCGAACCGCTGTTCTTCCTCGACTATTTCGCGACCGGCCGGCTCGATCCCGACCAGGGTGCGGCGATCGTCGAGGGCATCGCGGAAGGCTGCCGGCAGGCGGGTGCAGCGCTGATCGGCGGTGAGACGGCGGAAATGCCGGGCATGTATTCGGACGGCGACTACGACCTCGCGGGCTTTGCGGTCGGTGCCGCAGAGCGCGGCCAGCTTCTGCCGAAGGGCGACATCGCAGAAGGCGACGTCATCCTCGCGCTCGCCTCCTCCGGCGTTCACTCCAACGGCTATTCGCTGGTGCGCAAGATCGTGGCGCTCTCCGGCCTCGCCTGGGACGCGCCCGCGCCCTTCGCGGAGGGACAGACGCTCGCCGAAGCGCTGATGACGCCGACGAAAATCTATGTGAAGCCGCTCCTGAAGGCGATCCGCGAGACCGGCGCGATCAAGGCGCTGGCGCATATCACCGGCGGCGGCTTTCCCGAAAACATCCCGCGCGTGCTGCCGAAGCACCTCGCCGCCGAGATCGACCTCGATGCGGTCAAGGCACCTTCCGTCTTCTCCTGGCTGTCGAAGACCGGCGGCGTGGCGGCGACCGAAATGCTGCGCACCTTCAACTGCGGCGTCGGCATGATCGCCGTCGTTTCCGCCGACGATGCCGAGCGCGTCCGGGCGGCACTGGAAGCCGAGGGCGAAACGGTGTTTGCGCTTGGCCGGATGGTCGCCCGCGCCGAAGGCGCCCACGGCACCGTCT
>CAMPIK010000066.1 GCA_946886325.1 uncultured Shinella sp. | reverse complement strand
TCTCCTTCGGCCTGCCGCACCGCCACGGCATCAATGCCGGCTTCATCCCCATGGTCATCGGCGCCGGCATGACCAGCGCCATCATGAACCCCTGCCGCCCGCAGGAAATGGAGGCCGTGCGCGCCGCCAACGTCCTGAACGGCACCGACCCGAACTGCACCAACTGGATCATGGCCTATCGCGACTACAAGCCGGCGGCCGACGGCAGCCATGCCGCCCCGGCACCCGCAGCGGCCTCGGCCGGCGGCGGACGTCGCGGCGGCCGGGCCGGTCGCGCCGGCGCGGGCAAAGAATAGCGTGGCCGCCCGCCGCACGATGCGTCGCGACGCCTCCAGCCTGATGCTGGAGGCGCCTTTCGTCATGGCCATGCGCATCCACGAGATGCAGGTGGCGGCGATGACCGGCACCGCCCAGAACGGGCCGGAACTGACCCGGATGGTGTCGGAAAAGATGGCGGCGACCGCCGAAAGCATGGTGGCGGCGAATATCGCGCTGACCCAGGCGATGATGGGAGCCTTCTTCATGGGCGCACGGGCGACGACACCCGCCTCGATGGCTGCGGCCGGCGAAAAGGTCGCCGCCGCGGCACTGAAACCCTATGGCAAGCGGGTCCGGAAGAACGCCAAGCGCCTCTCCCGCAAGGCCGGCTGAGACTCAGCCCTGACGCATCTCAAAACGGTCTCTGAGGCCCCCGAAACCCGACGCTTTGAAGAAATCGTGCCGGTTTCCCTTTCCATGTCGGGAATTGAACAATCCGGCAAGGAATTCCGTTGCAGTCTCACCGGATATTCGGGCATAGCGGCGCGTCCGCCCGTGATGACGACGGTTCGTCGGCGGGGCGCTGCGGAAAGACATGAACGATGCGGTACGACGGCACGTCCGACAATGAGGCCAATATGAGCGAAGCGGCACCGAAGGATCCCCTCGTCCTCTTCATGCCTTCAGGCAAGCGCGGCCGGTTCCCGGTCGGAACGCCGGTGCTCGATGCCGCCCGCAAGCTCGGCGTCTATGTCGAAAGCGTGTGCGGCGGGCGCGCCACCTGCGGCCGCTGTCAGATCACCGTGCAGGAAGGCAATTTCGCCAAGCACAAGATTGTCTCCTCGAACGACCACATTTCCGCCAAGGGTCCGAAGGAAGCGCGCTACGAGCAGGTGCGCGGCCTTCCGCTTGAACGACGGCTCTCCTGTTCCGCCCAGATCCTCGGCGACCTCGTCATCGACGTGCCGCAGGACACCGTCGTCAACGCGCAGGTGGTGCGCAAGGCGGCCTCCGACCGGGTGATCGAGCGCAACCCCGCCGTCCAGCTCTGCTATGTCGAGGTGGACGAGCCCGACATGCACAAGCCGCTCGGCGACCTCGACCGGCTGAAGGTCATGCTGGAGAAGGACTGGGGCTGGAAGGACCTGCTCGTCTCGCAGCACCTGATCCCGCAGGTCCAGCAGATCCTGCGCAAGGGCAACTGGGGCGTCACCGCCGCGATCCACCGCGACCTCGAGACCTCGCGCCCCAACGTCATCGCGCTCTGGCCGGGCCTGCATAACGAAGCCTATGGCATTGCCTGCGACATCGGCTCGACGACGATCGCCATGCATCTCGTCTCGCTGCTCTCCGGCCGCATCGTCGCCTCCTCCGGCACGTCCAACCCGCAGATCCGCTTCGGCGAGGACCTGATGAGCCGCGTCTCCTATGTCATGATGAACCCGGACGGAAGGGAAGCCATGACCAAGGCAGTGCGCGAGGCCGTGACGGAGCTCACCCGCAAGGTCTGCGCCGAAGGCGGCGTCGATCCGGAAAACGTGCTCGACGCGGTCTTCGTCGGCAATCCGATCATGCACCACCTCTTCCTCGGCATCGACCCGACGGAGCTCGGCCAGGCACCGTTTGCGCTCGCCGTCTCCGGCGCCGTGCACACCTGGGGCCGCGACCTCGACCTCGGCATCAACCGCGGCGCCCGCGTCTATCTTCTGCCCTGCATCGCCGGCCATGTCGGCGCGGATGCGGCGGGCGCGACGCTGTCGGAAGGCCCCTACCGGCAGGACCGGATGATGCTGCTCGTCGATGTCGGCACCAATGCCGAGATCGTGCTCGGCAATGCGACGCGCGTCGTCGCTGCCTCCTCCCCGACCGGCCCCGCCTTCGAGGGTGCGGAAATCTCCTCCGGCCAGCGCGCCGCCCCCGGCGCGATCGAGCGCGTGCGCATCGATCCCGAAACGCTGGAGCCGAAGTTCCGCGTCATCGGCGTCGAGAAATGGTCGGACGAAGAAGGCTTCGCGGAAGCGGCAAAAGACGTCGGCGTCACCGGCATCTGCGGCTCGGCGATCATCGAGGTGGTGGCCGAAATGTACCTCTCCGGCATCATCAGCCAGGACGGCGTCGTCGATGGCGCGATGCAGGCGAGAAGCCCGCGCATCCTGCAGACCGGCCGCACCTTCTCCTACCTGCTGCATGACGGCGAGCAGAAGATCACCGTGACGCAGAACGACATCCGCGCCATCCAGCTCGCCAAGGCGGCGCTTTATGCCGGCATCAAGCTGCTGATGGAAAAACTCGGCGTCGACCATGTCGACACGATCCGCTTCGCCGGCGCCTTCGGCTCCTTCATCGACCCGAAATACGCGATGGTGCTGGGGCTGATCCCCGATTGCGATCTGGCCGAGGTCAAGGCCGTCGGCAACGCCGCCGGCACGGGTGCTCTGATGGCGCTGCTCAACAAGGGCCACCGCCGCGAGATCGAGGAAACCGTCAGCCGGATCGAGAAGATCGAGACGGCGCTGGAACCGAATTTCCAGCAGCATTTCATCGATGCGATGGCCATGCCCAACAAGGTCGATGCCTTCCCGCATCTCGCCACCGTCGTCACGCTGCCGGAGCGCAAGACACCGACCGACGACGGCGAAGGCGGCGGCCGAAGACGGCGCCGCGGGCGCGAGTAAACCTCAGCAGGCGACCGAGAGGATTTCCTTCGGCCGCCGCTCGATGCGCGCGAAGGCGGCGCGGATATAGTCGGCGACCGCTAGCGCCGGTGCCTCCACGTCTTCACCCACGACCATGCCGATATGGTAATAGCCGAGATCCGGCAGGCCGTCCTTTTCGCTGAGCGCCACCATGTCGTCGCGCACCAGGAAGCGGGCGAGCGGGGCGACGGCGAGGTCGGCGCGGATCGCCGCCTGCTGGCCCATGTGATGGGCGCAGAAATAGGCGACGCGGAACTCGCGGCCGGACTTGCTCAGTTCCTCCAGCGCCTTGCCGCGCCAGATGCAGCCCTCCTCCCAGATCGAGACGGGGAGCGGCGTCTTCAGATGCGCGGTGCCGCAGTTCTTGCCGACCCAGACGAGTTGCTCCTTCATCAGGATCTCGCCCGGCACCGTCGCCTCCGGATTGGAGGAGTTGAAGATCGCGAGATCGAGCCGCCGCTCTGAAACGGCACGGCGGAGCGCATTGCTCGATTCGATCGACACGTTGACGGCGATCGACGGAAAACTTTCCGCAAAGCGCTTCAGCACCTCCGGCAGGATCAGTTCGCCGACATCGTCAGGCGCGCCGAGCCGCACGACGCCGTTCATCTCCGGCATCATGAAGCGGGAGACGGCCTCGTTGCTGAGCGCGATCAGCCGGCGCGCATAGGAGAGAAGAACCTCGCCCTGATGGGTGAGCACGACGGAGCGCGCATCGCGGCGAAACAGCGTGCAGCCGAGCGTCTCCTCCAGCTTCTTGATCTGCATCGAGACGGCGGACGGCGTGCGATGAACCGATTCCGCCGCCGTCGTGAAATTGCCGGTCTCGGCGATCGCGATGAAGGTCTTCAGGATGTCCAGTTCGAGAAGCGGCAGCGTCTGGCGCAGCATGAGGTTCATCGGTTCCTCCACAATCAGTTTATTTGATCTAAAGCGTCATTCCATTTCGTTTGATTGAACCATCGATATCGAGGATAGTCAATCCAGCAAATGAGACACGAAGCCCAGCGCTTTTGAAACCCAAGGAAGGAGACTGACATGACCAAGATGAACTCCGCCCCGCTCGCCGTGCGCGTCGCCGGCAACGGCTTTTCCTTTTCGGTTCGCCGGCTGTGGCAGGACGTCCTGGCCCGCCGCCTGCACCAGCGCGCGCTCGTCGAACTGGAAAGTCTGCCTGCTCACGTCAAGCGCGACATCGGCTGGCCGGAACGGGCGAACGGCAAGCTTCTGACGCATGACAAACGCTGATGCATGAAATCAAATATATTCGTTTGATTGATGAATAAGGTCGCGGCATGATCAGGCTCAAGGTCGCGACCTTTCGAAAAGCCTCCCAAGCTCGAAAGGAACCTCGAAATGACAAGCATCGTATTCGACCATGGCACCGGCTCGACCGGCCGCCTCTTTGACACCGTCCGCCGCTCCGCCGGCGCGATCGTCGCCGCATGGCGCCGCCACCAGGCGGAACAGGAACTCGAAGGCCTGCCCTTCGATCTCCTGAAGGATATCGGCTATCCGTCCGCGGACGTTGCCGGCACGAACAAGACGCCGCGCGCCACGCGATGAAACCACGCCGCCGCGACGACAATCCCGAATACGCCATCTGCCGCCGGGCCTGAGATTTTCGCTTCTCACGCCCGGCGGTCTGTTTTCGGCCACCTATCTGCGGCGTGGCCGCAGCACCGGAACATGCGGTGCCGCCTCCTCCGGCAGGACGCCGAGCAGCCGGGGATCGTCGAACACCTCGACCTGGCGCCGGAAGGGCACGAAGCCCGAGCGCATGTAGAAGCCGAGCGCCAGCGGATGGTCGACGCTGCAGGTATGAACCCAGAAGCGCCCGATCGGCTGCGACCAGGCGCGATCGATCGCCCGGTTCATCAGCCAGCGGCCGGCGCCCTGCCCGATGATCGCCTCCGTCAGCCCGAAGAAAGCGAGTTCGCATTCGCCCTCCTGCCGGAAATCGAGCTCCAGCAGGCCTTCCGCCCGCCCGTCGCGCATCACCGCGTGAACTTCCACCTTGCGATCCTGGATGATCGCCGCAAGCGTCGCATCCGGCATTGCGAGCCGCGACACCCAGAGCCAGTCGGCCCCGACGCGGCGATAGAGATCGCGGTAAAAGTCGACGTTCGGTGCCGCGACCAGTTCCAGCGACAGGTCCGGCTGCGCCGGGTCGCGGCCGGCGGCCGGCCGCGCCGTCATTTCAAGGCTCGTCACGACGGCGGCGATCTTGCCGGCCGGCACGTCCGAATATCCATCCAGCAACATGGCAACTCCTTCATCCTGCCTCATCGATAAGCCATGATTCCCTTGAAGGAAAGTCGCCGGCCGTCAGGGGCGGCTTCCACCGATGCAAGAAATGCCCCGCGACACAAGCGCAGGATGTGTCGCAAACAGCAAGCGCCATCCAGCATTGCCGACGCGCCGCAATCCCGCCGCAACAGACTGAGTTATTAAGCCAAACTCCCACTTCACAGTCGTAGTTTTCCATGTCAATGTCGCAAATCGACAAGCGCATATGCGCCATGCGAGCGACGCTTGCGACAGGCCCCGAGCATGGATTTCCCGATGACCAAGACACCCGCAAAGAAGCGTTCCCTCGTTTTCTTCCTCGTGCCGAATTTCTCCATGCTGCCCTTCTCGGCCGCCATCGAGACGCTGCGCATCGCCAACCGCATGCTGGGCTACGAGGCCTATACATGGCGGCTGTCCTCGACCGACGGCCAGCAGGTCCTGTCGTCGAGCGGCATCGGCATCGAGGTCAATTCCTCGCTTGCCGATGAGCGCAAGTTCCTGGGCGGCGAGAACCGGCCCTCCATGGTGCTCGTCTGTTCGGGCATCTATGTCGAGGATTTCTACAACAAGTCGGTCAATGCCTGGCTGCGCGAGGTCTATAACCGCGGCGTCTCGGTCGGCTCGCTCTGTACCGGTGCCCATGTCCTGGCCCAGGCCGGACTGCTCTCCGGCAAGCGCTGCGCCATCCACTGGGAAAACCTGCCGGGCTTCGCCGAGGCCTTCCCGCAGGCGGAGGTCTATGCCGACCTCTACGAGATCGACAGCAACATCTACACCTGCGCCGGCGGCACCGCCTCGCTCGACATGATGCTGAACCTGATCGACCAGGATTTCGGCGAGAACCTCGTCAACCGCGTCTGCGAGCAGGCGCTGACCGACCGCGTGCGCGGTCCGCACGACCGCCAGCGCCTGCCGCTGCGCGCCCGCCTCGGCGTGCAGAACGCCAAGGTGCTCTCGATCATCGAACTGATGGAGAGCAACCTGTCGGAGCCGCTGTCTTTGCTTGAGATCGCCGAGGGCGCCGACCTCTCCCGGCGCCAGATCGAGCGCCTCTTCCGCCAGGAAATGGGCCGTTCGCCGGCCCGCTACTACCTGGAAATCCGCCTCGACCGGGCGCGCCACCTGCTCGTCCAGTCGTCGATGCCGGTGGTGGAGGTCGCGGTCGCCTGCGGCTTCGTCTCCGCCTCGCATTTCTCGAAATGCTACCGCGAGCTCTACAACCGCTCGCCCCAGCAGGAGCGCGCCGACCGCAAGCTGACGCTCGCGACCGCCGCGGCGCGTTAAGTCAGGACAGGTCTCCGCGGATTGGATCAGGTGGCGGCGCGCTGGGCGCGCCCTACCCGGCCAGCGCCGTCATCAGCGACAGTTCAGAAAACGTCCGGTTCCGGCCGGCATGTTTGGCCATGTAGAGGAACTGGTCGGCGGCGTTCAGGTAGTTGTCGAAGGTCTCCTTGCCGGCAATCGCCGCAAGGCCGACCGAGACGGTGATGGTCAGCGGTTCGCCGTCGGCGTCGATCGGGCTTGCCGAAAGGTCTTCCCGCAACTCGTCGCAATAGTCGACCGCCGCATCCAGTTCCAGCCCCTGGAAGATGATGCCGAACTCTTCGCCGCCGAGCCGCGCCAGGAGGTGCCGCCCGGCGATCTTCGTCTTCAGGCGGCGCGATACGACCTTCAGCACGACGTCGCCGACCTCGTGGCCATAGGTGTCGTTGAGGCGCTTGAAATGGTCGATGTCGAGGATGGCGATCGACATCGGGATGTTGCGCCGGATCGACTGGTCGACGAGCCGCGGACCGGCCTCGAAAAAGTAGCGGCGGTTGTAGATGTCGGTCAGGTAGTCCCGCGCGGCGATGCGATGCAGCGCCTGAACGCGCTTCTGGATCGCGGCGACATGGAAGATGCGGCTGTTGAATTCCTCGACGAGGAACGGCTTCTGGATATATTCGTCGCCGCCGGCCCGCAGGAAGCGCGCCGCGACGATCCGGTCCGTGGCCGACGAGAGACCGACGACGCGGACATGTTCGTCGCCATGGCGCTTGTGGATCTCGTCGAGCAGCATGAAGCCGTCCATGTCGGCGAGATCGAGATCGCAGATGACCATGTCGATATCCGAGGTCGCATCGAGCACATCCAGCGCCTCGGCACCTGTCGTGGCGACCTCGACCTGGAAGCGCTGCTTCTGCATCAGCCCGACATGGCGCTCCAGCGAGGACGGGTCGGAATCGACCATCAGCACGCGCGTCTTGCCGCTGGTCAGCACCCGGTCGACGGCGGTGACAAGCTGCTGGATAGCGGCCGGGCTGTCCTTGACGACATAGTCGAGCACGTTCTTGGCAAGGATCGTCTCGCGCGTCGCATCGCTGAACGATCCCGTGAAGACGAGCGGCGCGATGCCCTTCGAGATGATGAAATCGAGCGCCTCGGAATTCGGCGCATCCGGCAGGTTGAGGTCGAGCACGGCGAGCACGAAATCGTGCCCGTCTTCCTGGAGTTCGCCGCGCAGCGTCACCATGCTCGGGCAATGCGTCACCTCAAGGCCAAGCTCCTTTTCGAGCCGGTACTTGATGGCCGTCGAAAACATGCGGGAATCCTCGATGAGCAGCATTCGCTGCCCCGAGTGGCGCAAGAATGCAGGCCCTCGCTGCGGATAACCATCCACTGCCACGTCGTTTTTTACCTTGATTGTGTTCCCGTCAACAGCATTACAACGCAGGGCTTTTACCAACTGGTTAATCGCACGCCGGAATCTATCTAACGCAGGGTTAGGCTGCCGCTTTTTTCACCATCGCGGCAAAACCGGGCGTTTCAACCTGCCTTCTTCGACTGTGCAGCCCTGATTTGCGTCAGCGTGTCGAGGTTCTGGTTCACGCGGCAATAGAACTCCTCGTCGATGAAGGGCCGCATGATGAAGTCGTTTCCGCCGGCCTTGAGGAAGCGGGCCGACAGCAGCCGGTCCGTCGAGGAGGACACGCCGATGATTCGCAACTGGTGCGAGCCGATGGTGCCGCGGATGCGCCGGGTGAGTTCGAAGCCGTCGATATCCGGCATGTTGTAATCGGTGATCATCAGGGCGATGTCCGGATTGGCCTTCAGGAGGCTGAGCGCCTGCGAGCCGTTTTCCGCCACGCTGGTCCGGAAATTGTAGCGCTTCAGCCGTGTCGTCAGGAGCGCGCGGGCCGTCGCGCTGTCATCGACGACCAGCACGTGATGCTGGTGGTTCGTCAGGAAGCGGCAGACGGATTCGGCCAGCATGTCGACGGCGAAGATATTGTCCTTGATGATGTAATCGACGATCTCCTTCGACAGGAGCTGATCGCGCGTGTGCTGCTGGAAGGTGCCGGTAAAGACGATGGTCGGAATGCTGAGATCGGTCAGGTATTCGAGCGCCTCGCCCTTTTCCGCCCCCGGCAGGTTGATGTTGGAGATCGCCAGCGTGATCTTTTCGGCCGACTTGTCATAGGCGAGTTCGAGGTCCTCGAAGTTCCGGCAGATTTCGACATTGATGCCGAAGAGTTCGTCCAGGCGCTTGGAGATCATCGAGGTGAAGACATTGGAGTCTTCGGCAACGAGGATGCGATGGTGAGAAAGCGATGCGCCGGAATACTGCATTCCGGAAATACCGATAAACGACATGGCCGACCTTTATGAAAATATCCTATTCCCCGACATCAAGGGGTAGCCGCAAGCCTTTGCGAAAACGTTAAATTTAGAAGGCATGAAAACACGTAAGGCGGCCGTCGCCGGCCGCCTTGCACTAAAGTCGGACGTTGCTTCCCGGCGTTATGTCCGCGGCTTGAGATTCTCCGGGTCGTAGAGCGGCTTGTAGCCGATGCCGACCACTTCGACCGGGTAGGTCTCGGCGAAATACTCGACATTGAGCTTGCGGCCTTCCTGGCAATAGGCGTGCGGCAGGTAGGCGAGCGCGATGTTCTTGCCGATCGTCGGGCCGTAGGCGACGGAGGTCGTGTAGGAGCGGCGGCCGAGTTCGTCGATCAGCACCTCACCGGTTTCCGGGTCCATCACGGGCATGGAGCCGACCGGGTAGCGCTTCACGCCATTCTTGTCGGTGTTGTCGGTCATGACGAGCGTGCAGAGCATCGCGGGCTGGTGTTCTCGCGCCTTGTATTCCAGGTGCTTCGCCTTGCCGCGGAAATCGGCTTCCTTGACCT
>CAMPIK010000065.1 GCA_946886325.1 uncultured Shinella sp. | reverse complement strand
CAAGGACGACAAGAGCCCGAAATTCGTGCACACGCTGAACGGATCGGGCGTTGCGGTCGGCCGGGCGCTGATCGCCGTCATCGAAAATTATCTGAATGAAGACGGGTCCGTCACGATACCGGACGTGCTCCTGCCCTATATGGGCGGCCTGAAACGGATCGAAAAGGCGGGCTGAGGACCAGATGCGGATATTGCTTACGAATGACGACGGCATCCACGCCGAGGGCCTTGCGGCGCTCGAGCGCATTGCGCGCACGCTGACCGACGACGTCTGGATCGTCGCGCCCGAGACCGACCAGAGCGGGCTTGCCCATTCGCTGACGCTGTCGGAGCCGCTGCGGCTGCGCAAGGTCGCCGAGAAGCACTATGCGCTGCGCGGCACGCCGACCGATTGCGTCATCATGGGCGTGCGCGAGGTTCTCGACAAAAAGCCCGATCTCGTGCTCTCCGGCGTCAATGCCGGCGCCAACATGGCCGACGACGTCACCTATTCCGGCACGATCGCCGGCGCCATCGAGGGCACGCTGCAGGGCATCAAGTCGATGGCGCTCAGCCAGGCCTACAAACATGCCGGCGGCCGCGTCGTGCCCTGGGAAGTGGCCGAAACGCATGCGCCCGATCTCATTCGCAAGCTGATCGACGTCGAACTGCCTGACGGCACCTTCTTCAACCTCAATTTCCCGAACTGCGCCCCCGATGACGTCAAGGGCATCGAGGTGACGTCGCAGGGCAAGCTCGACTTCGGCCTGTCGATCGAAGAGCGCGCCGATGGCCGCGGCTTTCCCTATTACTGGCTGCGCTTCGGCGAGCGGCGCGGCGATTTCCGCGCCGGCACGGATATCCATGCCGTGAAGAACGACCAGATCTCGGTGACGCCGCTGAAGCTCGACCTCACCGACCATGCCGTTCTCGACCGCGTCAACCGCACGCTCAATGGCGGAGGTGGCGATTGACGGCGGCGCGTGTCATCGAGAAGGAAGGTTTTGCGGCGCTGGCGCTGCGCCTTCGCGGCGAGGGCATCAACAATCTCGAACTGCTGACTGCCGTCGAGCAGACGCCGCGCACGCTCTTCGTGCCGCCGCAGTTTTCGGCCGACGCCTATTCCGGCCGGCTTCTGCCGCTCGATTGCGGGTCCTTCATGGAGGGCGCCGATCTCGCGGTCCGGCTTCTCAATCTTCTCCAGCTCAAGGCCGGCCAGCGTGTGCTGGAAGTCGGCACCGGCAGCGGCTTTACCGCGGCGGTGATGGGCCGCCTGACCGAGCGCGTGCTGAGCGTCGATCGCTACAAGACGCTCGTGGATGGCGCGCAGGCCAGCATCGAAAAGGCCGGCATTCGCAACGTCATCGTCCGCCAGGCCGACGGCAGCAACGGCATGCCGGGCGAGGGGACTTTCGATCGCATCCTGGTCACCGCCGCCTTTCCGGCGCTGCCGCGCCTTTTTGCCGAACAGCTCGTCTCCGGCGGCATGCTGATCGCGCCCGTCATGGTCAGCGAAACCGCCTGCCGCATGCTGAAGCTCGTCAAGACCGGCAGCCGCTTCGACCGCGAAGACCTGTTTTCCGTGCCCTACCTGCCGCTCGTGCCGCATCTCGCGCAGGCGCTCTAGCCGCCCAATCACGATCTGGGCGCGCATCCGGCGCCGCGGCTTGCCCGCCAAAACCATCCCCCGACTGAGTCCATTTCCCGTAAAATGCGCGGTCTTTTGCGGCCGTTCGCTGGCCATCGCGTGTTTTGACCCGGAAAAGTCCAGTGCGCATAAGGCGTTAACCTTTTGTTAACTTCCGTAAGCCTCGCGCAAGCTTCGCGGCATAAGCCCCTTGGTGACGGAACCGGAACGGAGAGCGGCAGAGCCTCGGTCATTCAAGCGCTGCGTGGAGACGACGATGTATATCTCGAACAGGTTGGCAGGGACAGCGACGGGCGACAGCCTCGCCAATCTGGCAGCCCGTGCCGCAAGCAGAGCGACGGAAGCACCGGCGGAAGCCGAATCGAACGCCAATCTCTCCGGCGGAAGCTACGACCCTTCGGCGCACGTTTCCCTCTCCGTCGATGCGCTGCTCATCCTGAGCGGTGCCAAGGCTGAAACAAGCCGCGCGCCGGCCCTGACGGACGACGAGCGCAACAACATCCCCTCGACAAGCCTGGCCGAGCGCGAAGACGCGGCCTTCGGCAAATATCTGGCAGCCGGCGACACCAAGGCCTATTATCGCGCCTATATCGAATATTACGACGCGCTGCGTCCCGAGGACCAGGCGAGCCCTCGTTATGCCGGCACGCGGGAAGGGGCCGTCTCCGCGCTTCGCTCGCTGGCCTACAGCGAGAAGGCCATCGACGGCGACGAAGACGCGACGGCAGTCCTCGACGCGATCCTCGAAAGCGGCCGGACGGTGCGCCAGACGCAGCCCGTCACCCAGCCGGCATCGCTTGCGCCGCTCGCCTACGAGATCGACAATGTCGCGCGCTACAATGGCCGCGTCTCGCGCGCCAACAACATGTATATCACCGGCTTTTGAGTTTCGCCCGGCCGGTCGCAACCTGTCGGCCCGATCCCTGCAGCCATGCATGGTTAGCGATTGATGCCGAAATCTCGTGCAAAATCGCGCGCTTTAACCGGGCGGTAACTCTAACGCGCTTTAATCGTTTCACATCCGTAGTGTACCGATTGGGTAGCGTAACATGCGTAAAAGTGTATCGCCGAGTTTTGGGAAGACAGCGACCCGTCTCTTCGTGGCGGCCTTGCTTGCAAGCGTGGCGACCGGCTGCAGTTCCGACGTCAGCCGCTTCGGCGGTGTCTTTTCGACATCGGACAATATCACCACGAACTCGGTACCGCGGCGGACGCTCTTCGGCTCCAATCCCGTGCCGCGCGGCGAAGTTGCCGGCGCAGGCCAGGTGGTGCCGGTCACGGCGGACGAAAGCCGCGACACGGCGCTGAACCAGCCGTTCCCCGGCCAGGACGATATTTCCCGCGATCCGATCAACACCTCGACCAATACCGGCTCCGGCACGCGGCTGGCCTCGACGCCCGTCATCGTCGAGCGCGAGGCGCTGGTCGATCCGAACAGGGACCGCGAACGCGAGGAAGCGCTGTCGCAGCCGCTTCCCGGCGCGCGCCAGACGACGACCGAGCAGGCCGTGCTTTCGAACGATACCGCGACGGGATCGGATGGCATCGTCACCGGGACCGTCCAGACGCGGCAGGCCGGCTGGTCGGCGGCAAACGGTCCGGTCGTCATGCTGCGGCAGGGCGAAACGGTGCAGACGCTTTCCAACCGCTTCGGCGTCCCGGAAAAGGAAATCCTGAAGGCCAATGGCCTGAAGCGTTCCGCCGATGCGCAGCCGGGCCAGAAGATCGTCATCCCGACCTTCAGCGCCGGCGGTGCAGCGCGGGCGTCGGTCGATTCTTCGATCGATACCAATGGCAAGATCCCGGTTCCCGACCGCAAGACCAACCACGAGGTCGCCATCCTGCCGAGCAGTGCGGCCGGCCGCGACAAGGCTGCCGAGGACGCTGCGGGTAAGGTCGCCGGCAAGGACAAGGCGAAGATCGGTTCGGGCGGTACTTACGAGGTCAAGCCGGGCGATACGCTGACGAAGATCGCGAACAAAACAGGCGTTTCGGTCGATGCGCTGAAGCAGGCAAACGGCCTCAGCACCGCCTCGATCCGCATCGGCCAGAAGCTGAAACTGCCGGGCGCCGGCGGCGAGATGCCTGACAACACCGTCACGGCCTCCGTTCCGGATGCGAAGAAGACGCAGGCGAAGGCCGAGGCCGAGATCGGCCAGAAGCGGAAGTCCGTCGAAACCGCCTCGATCACGACGGCCGAAGCCGGGTCTGATGTCACGGAAGCTGCGCCGGAATCGACCGGTATCGGCAAATATCGCTGGCCCGTTCGTGGCGCGGTCGTCGCCGGCTACGGCGCCAATGTCGACGGCAACCGCAACGACGGCATCGACATCTCCGTGCCGGAAGGCACGCCGATCAAGGCCGCGGAAAACGGCGTCGTGATCTATTCCGGCAGCAGCCTGAAGGAACTCGGCAACGCCGTGCTCGTGCGCCACGACGACGGCACCGTCACCGTCTACGGCCATGCCGGCGACCTCAACGTCCAGCGCGGCCAGAAGGTGCAGCGCGGCCAGACACTTGCCTCCTCCGGCATGAGCGGCAACACGTCCCGCCCGAAGGTGCATTTCGAGGTTCGCAAGAATGCGACGCCGGTCGACCCGTTGACCTTCCTCGAATAGCGGCGAGGCTTCGCGACATTGAACGATTGGCCCGGCTTGTCCGGGCCTTCGTCATTTGACGAGCGGCTTGCCGAGGCGTCCGGCGAGATCCTGGATGAACTGCCAGGCGACGCGGCCGGACCGCGACCCGCGGGTCGTCGCCCATTCGAGCGCCTCGGCATGCAGGTCCGCCCTGTCCTTCTCGAGCGCGAAGTGAGCCGCATAGCTGTCGATCATCTCGAGATAGTCGGTCTGGCTGCACTTGTAGAAGCCGAGCCAGAGGCCGAAGCGGTCCGACAGCGAGACCTTCTCCTCCACCGCTTCCGACGGATTGATCGCCGTCGACTGTTCGTTCTCCATCATGTCGCGCGGCAAGAGATGCCTGCGGTTCGAGGTCGCGTAGAGGATGACATTGTCCGGCCGCCCCTCGATGCCGCCGTCGAGCGCGGCCTTCAGCGACTTGTAGGACGTATCGTCGTGGTCGAAGGAAAGGTCGTCGCAGAAAAGGATAACCGGCGACGGCCCGGCCGTCAGGATTTCCATCAGCATCGGAAGCGTCGCGATGTCCTCGCGGTGGACCTCCACGAGCTTGAGGCCGGTTCCTGTTTCGCGGGCGGCCAGCGCGTGCACCGACTTGACGAGCGACGACTTGCCCATGCCGCGCGCGCCCCACAGAAGCACGTTGTTGGCGGGCAGGCCCCTGGCGAAACGCAGCGTGTTGTCGACGAGGATGTCGCGCACATGATCGACGCCGCGGATCAGTTCGATGTCCACCCGGTTCGGCCGGGCGACCGGCTGCAAATGCTGGCGCGCCGGCGCCCAGACGAAGCAGTCGGCCGCCGCCCAGTCGTTGACCGCCGGCGCCGGACCGGCAAGCCGCTCGACGGCCGCGCGCAGCTTTTCGATCTCGGCATAGAGCTTCTTTGCCTGCTTGTCCTTCACGTCACGCTCCTCGTCACCTTGTCTCCGAAGGGGCGGTAGCACGCCCGCCAGCAGGCGAAAAGCCGCAAGGGCCGGAAAAACCGGTGTGCGCGGGAATGCCTGTGTTGCATTCAGGTTCGTCTTGCCTATATTCGCGCCAACCGAAATGGGGGCGGTTCGCCTCCGAAATCCCTGCTATCGAGGAGTATCCCATGTTCATTACCGAGGCTTTCGCCCAGACGGCACCCGGCGGCACGGCTGGCGGCGCCGACATTCTGATGTCGGTCCTGCCCTTCCTGCTGATCTTCGTGGTGATGTACTTCCTGATCATCCGCCCGCAGCGCACCGCGATGAAGCGCCGCGAGGAGCTCCTGAAGAACATCCGCCGCGGCGATCAGGTCGTGACGGGCGGCGGCATTGTCGGTAAAGTGACGAAGGTCGTCGACGACACCGAACTGGAAGTCGAAATTGCCGAGGGCATGAAGGTGCGCGTCGTGCGCAGCGGCGTTTCCGAAGTCCGCGTCAAGGGCGAACCCGTCAAGGAATAATCCGACGGCCGTCTTTTGAGGCCGATGCGGGCGCCGCCATCCGGATGCGGCGCCTGAAACTCGAACATCCGAGAGCTGCATGCTGTATTTTTCGCGCTGGAAGACAATCCTGATCTGGCTCGTCGTGGCCGTCAGTGTGCTGGTGGCGCTGCCGAACGCCTTCAGCGACGAGGAACTCGCGTCCTTCCCCGGCTGGCTTCCCGCCAAGAAGGTGACGCTCGGCCTCGATCTCCAGGGCGGCTCCCACATCATGCTCAAGCTCGAGCGTGACGACATCGTCAAGGAACGGCTTCAGACGACGCTGGACGATGTGCGCAACTATCTCCGCACGGCCGGCGTGCGCTATACCGGATTGAGCGGAACCGGGCAGAGCGCGCAGGTCCGCATCACCGATGCGGCCCAGATCGAGGCGGCCCGGACGGCCCTTCAGCCGATCCTGGAGCCGGTCAGCCTCGGCGGCATCACCGGCGGCACGATCACCGAAGCGACGCTCGACGAAGGCGACGACGGCCTGTTTCGCATTGCGCTGACCGACGAAGGCATCACCTACCGGGTCTCCTCGGCGCTGACCCAGTCGATCGAGGTCGTGCGGCGGCGCGTCGATGAACTCGGCACGACCGAGCCGGTCATCCAGCGCCAGGGCGCCGACCGCATCATCGTGCAGGTGCCGGGTCTCAACGATCCGGAACGGCTGAAAAGCCTGCTGAACCAGACGGCAAAACTCTCCTTCCACATGGTCGATACCTCGATGCCCGTGCAGGAGGCCGTCAACGGCCGTCCGCCGGCGACCTCCGAGGTGCTCTATTCCAACGACGATCCGCCGATCCCCTACCTGATCGAGAAGCGGGCGCTGGTTTCCGGCGAGAACCTCGTCGATGCGCAGCCGAGCTTCAACCAGCAGACCAACGAACCCGTCGTCACCTTCCGCTTCGATTCCAAGGGCTCGCAGCGTTTCGCCCAGGCGACGCAGCAGAATGTCGGCGTGCCCTTCGCCATCATTCTCGATGAGCAGGTCATTTCGGCGCCTGTCATCCGCGAGCCGATCCTCGGCGGGTCGGGCCAGATCTCCGGCGGCTTCAGCGTCGAGGGCGCCAATGACCTCGCGGTCCTGCTGCGCGCCGGCGCGCTTCCGGCGACGCTCACCGTCGTCGAGGAACGCACGGTCGGTCCGGGCCTCGGCGCCGACTCGATCCGCGCCGGCGTCATCGCCGCGATCATCGGCGCGGTCGCCGTCGTCGCCTTCATGCTGGCCTTCTACGGGCTGTTCGGCGTGATCGCCAATGTCGCGCTGATCTTCAACGTGACGATGATCATCGCGGTTCTCTCCATGCTGGGATCGACGCTGACGCTTCCCGGCATCGCCGGCATCGTGCTGACCATCGGCATGGCCGTCGATTCGAACGTGCTGATCTACGAGCGCATCCGCGAGGAACTCCGCAACGGCCGTCCGCTGGTGCAGGCGGTCGACACCGGCTTTTCCCGCGCCTTTGCGACGATCGTCGACGCCAACCTGACGACGCTGATCGCCGCCGTCATCCTCTTCTATCTCGGCTCCGGCCCGGTGCGCGGCTTCGCCGTGACGCTCGCCGTCGGTATCGTGACGACCGTCTTCACGGCCTTCACGATAACGCGCTGGCTGGTTGCGGAATGGATCCGCCGTCGTCGTCCCAAGGCGCTGCCGAAGGGCGTGCGCACCGGCATGTTCGACGGCACCAATATCCGCTTCATGGCGATCCGCAATTTCATCTTCGCCATCACGGCCGTGCTCTCGATCGGCGCGATGGTGCTCTTCGGCACCATCGGCATGAACCTCGGCATCGACTTCAAGGGCGGTTCGATCATCGAACTGAAGGCGAAGGAGGGCACTGCGGACATTTCCGACATCCGGACACGGCTGACCGGGCTGAACCTCGGCGAAGTGCAGGCGCAGGAATTCGGCTCGCCCGAAGACGTGCTGGTCCGCGTGCCGTCGCAGGAGGCCGGCGAGAATGCCGAGCAGTCGATCATCACGCTGATCCGCGGCGAGCTCGAGAACGACTACGACTTCCGCCGCGTCGAGGTGGTCGGTCCGGCCGTTTCCGGGGAACTGACCTGGGCGGCGACGATCGGCGTTCTGACCTCGCTTGTGGCGATCCTCATCTACATCTGGTTCCGCTTCGAGTGGCAGTTCGCCATCGGCGCCATCCTCGCGACGCTGCACGACGTGCTCCTGACCATCGGCATCTTCGTGCTGACGGGGATCGAATTCAACCTGTCGAGCATCGCGGCGGTGCTGACGATCGTCGGCTATTCGCTGAACGATACGGTTGTGGTCTACGACCGAATCCGCGAAAACCTCAGGCGTTACAAGAAGATGCCGCTGCCGATCCTGATCGACACCTCGATCAACCAGACGCTGTCGCGCACCATCCTGACGTCGGTGACGACGATGCTGGCGCTCGCCTCGCTCTATATCTTCGGCGGCGAGGTCATCCGGTCCTTCACCTTCGCCATGCTGTTCGGTGTCGCGATCGGCACGTTCTCGTCGATCTACATCGCCGGCCCGATCCTCATCCTCTTCAAGCTGCGTCCGGAGAATTTCCGCGCGGATATCGAGGGCGAAAGCGGCGAAACGGCCAAGGCATCGACGGCGGTCGACGCGCGTGCCTAGAGGCATCGAAATCCGCGAGGCCCATTTTCCGGGCCGCGCGCCGATCGATGCCTATGGCAATGGCGGTTTCCGCTTTGCCGACATGTCGCATCGCGGCTCGGTGCTCTGCCTTCCCTCCGGCATCTACGGCTGGGACAAGGTCGATGCGTTTGACATGTCGGAAGAGGATTTTCGCCGGGTGCTGGAGGATGCGCGCGAGATCGAGGTCCTGCTCGTCGGCACCGGAAGCGACATCCGCCCGCTGCCTGCGGCGCTGCGCGCCGTCTTCCGCGAACACGGCATCGGCTCCGATCCGATGAGCACGGGTGCGGCCGTTCGGACCTACAATGTCATGCTTGCCGAATCGCGTGCGGTCGCCGCAGCGCTGATTGCCGTCTGAGCGATGGCGGGGGCCGGATCCGTGGAGAATGCAACGCTTGCGGCGGACCACGCCCATTGTCTTGCCGTGCTGCGCGAGACGGATCGCGACCGCTATCTCGCCTGCCTGCTGACGCCGGCCGACAAACGCGGCCCGCTCTCGGCTCTCTACGCGTTCAACGCCGAGATCGCGCGCATTCGCGACCTCGTGCACGAACCGCTCCCCGGCGAAATCCGCATGCAGTGGTGGCGCGACCTGCTGGAGGGCGGGGCCGATGGCGATGCGTCCGCCAATCCGCTCGCACGGGCCTTGCTGCGCACCGTCGCCGATCATCGCCTGCCCGTGTCGAGCCTCGTCGCGCTGATCGAGGCGCGGATCTTCGACCTCTATGACGATCCGATGGAAAGCCGGACGGCCTTCGAGGGCTATGCGGGCGAGACGGCCTCGGCGCTAATCCAGATGGCGAGCCTTATCCTTGATGCGGAGAATGCCGCCGGCTCCGCCACGATCGCCGGTCATTCGGGGGTCGCGCAGACAGTCGCCGGGTCGCTGCTGCTGCTGGAGGTCCATCGCCGCAGAGGGCAGGTCTACCTGCCGGCCGACCTGCTGGCGGCAACCGGTCTCGATGCACGGGAGTTCCTGCTCGGCACGAATCGGCCGGCCGTCGCCAACGCCATTTCCGCCTTCGTCGGCTTCGGGCGCGATCATCTGCGCCAGGCGCGGTCGGCGGGAACGGTCGCGCCCGGCAATATCTTCGCCTTCCTGCCCGTCGCCTTCATCGAACGCGTCTTC
>CAMPIK010000064.1 GCA_946886325.1 uncultured Shinella sp. | reverse complement strand
CGCACCGGCGCCAAGATGTACAAGCAGAAGGGTACGGGCCGCGCCCGTCACCATTCCGCACGCGCTCCGCAGTTCCGCGGCGGCGGCAGGGCCCACGGCCCGGTCGTTCGCAGCCACGAGCACGACCTTCCGAAGAAGGTTCGCGCGCTCGGCCTGCGTCACGCCCTTTCGGCCAAGTTCAAGGCAGAGGACATCATCATCGTCGATGACCTCGTCGCCAAGGAAGCCAAGACCAAGGTTCTGGCAGGCACTTTCGCCTCGCTCGGCCTCACCAACGCCCTCTTCATCGGCGGCGCAGAGCTTGACGGCAACTTCAAGCTGGCAGCCAAGAACATCCCGAACGTGGACGTTCTGCCGATCCAGGGCATCAACGTTTACGACATTCTGCGCCGCGGCAAGCTCGTGCTTACCAAGGCTGCCGTAGAAGCCCTCGAGGAGCGGTTCAAATGACGGATCTTCGCCACTACGATGTGATCGTCTCGCCGTCGATCACCGAAAAGTCGACGCTGGTCTCCGAACAGAACCAGGTCGTATTCAACGTCGCCAAGGGTGCGTCCAAGCCTGAGATCAAGGCTGCGGTCGAAGCGCTGTTCGGCGTCAAGGTCAAGGCTGTGAACACGCTGCTGCGCAAGGGCAAGGTCAAGCGTTTCCGCGGCTTCTCCGGCCGGCAGGGAGATGTCAAGAAGGCGATCGTCACGCTTGCGGACGGTCAGTCGATCGACGTCTCCACCGGGCTCTAACGACCCCAGTCGGCTAAGGACCCAAAAGGGAACAAGATAATGGCATTGAAAAAATTCAATCCGACGACCCCGAGCACGCGTCAGCTCGTCATCGTCAGCCGCGCTGGCCTGCACAAGGGCAAGCCGGTCAAGGCCCTGACCGAAGGGCTGAGCTCGAAGGGCGGTCGCAACAACCTCGGCCGCATCACCGTGCGCTTCCAGGGCGGCGGTCACAAGCGGACCTATCGCCTGATCGACTTCAAGCGTCGCAAGTTCGACGTCGAAGGCACGGTCGAGCGTCTGGAATACGACCCGAACCGCACCGCGTTCATCGCGCTGGTGAAGTATGAAGACGGCGAGCTGGCCTATATCCTTGCACCGCAGCGTCTTGCTGTCGGCGACAAGGTCATCGCGTCCGACAAGGTCGTCGACGTGAAGCCCGGCAATTCGATGCCGCTGCAGTACATCCCGGTCGGCTCGATCGTTCACAACGTCGAGATGAAGCCGGGCAAGGGTGGCCAGATCGCCCGTTCGGCAGGCACCTTCGTCCAGCTCGTCGGCCGCGACCAGGGCATGGCGATCCTTCGCCTGAACTCGGGCGAGCAGCGCCTCGTGCACGGTTCTTGCCTTGCATCGATCGGTGCTGTATCGAACCCCGATCACGGCAACATCAACGACGGCAAGGCAGGCCGCTCGCGTTGGCGCGGCAAGAAGCCGCACGTTCGCGGCGTCGTCATGAACCCGGTCGACCATCCGCACGGCGGTGGTGAAGGCCGCACGTCCGGTGGTCGCCACCCGGTATCCCCGTGGGGCAAGCCCACCAAGGGCAAGCGGACGCGCTCGAACAAGTCGACCGACAAGTTCATCATGCGCTCGCGCCACCAGAAGAAGAAGTAAGAGAGGTAGTCAGGAATGGCTCGTTCAGTTTGGAAAGGCCCGTTTATCGACGGCTATCTTCTCAAGAAGGCGGAGAAGGTTCGCGAAGGCGGTCGCAGCGAAGTGATCAAGATCTGGAGCCGTCGCTCCACGATCCTGCCGCAGTTCGTCGGGCTCACGTTCGGCGTCTATAACGGCAGCAAGCATGTGCCGGTTGCCGTGTCGGAAGACATGGTCGGACACAAGTTCGGTGAATTCTCTCCGACCCGGACCTATTACGGTCACGGTGCGGACAAGAAGGCAAAGAGGAAGTAACGATGGGCAAGGCTAAAGCCGAACGCCGGCTGAAGGACAACGAGGCGCAAGCAGTTGCGCGCACGATCCGCGTCAGCCCCCAGAAGCTCAACCTCGTTGCCGCGATGATCCGCGGCAAGAAGGTTGACCGGGCTCTCGCAGAGCTCGAATTCTCGCGCAAGCGCATCGCCGGTACGGTCAAGAAGACCCTCGAATCGGCTATCGCGAACGCCGAGAACAACCATGATCTCGACGTCGACTCGCTCATCGTGGCGGAAGCCCACGTCGGCAAGTCGATCGTCATGAAGCGCTTCCATGCTCGTGGTCGCGGCCGTGCGTCGCGCATCGAGAAGCCGTTTGCGCATCTGACGATCGTCGTGCGCGAAGTCGAAGCCAAAGGGGAGGCCGCATAATGGGCCAGAAAATCAATCCGATCGGTTTTCGCCTCGGCATTAACCGCACCTGGGACAGCCGCTGGTTCGCCGACAACGCGGAATACGGCCAGCTCCTGCATGAAGACCTGAAGATCCGGGCCTACCTGATGCAGGAACTGAAGCAGGCCGGCATTTCGAAGGTCGTCATCGAGCGTCCGCACAAGAAGTGCCGCGTCACGATCCACTCGGCGCGTCCGGGTCTCATCATCGGCAAGAAGGGTGCGGACATCGAAAAGCTGCGCCGCAAGCTGTCGGAGATGACCAATTCGGAAACGCACCTCAACATCGTTGAAGTGCGCAAGCCCGAAACGGACGCGACGCTGGTTGCCCAGTCGATCGCCCAGCAGCTCGAGCGCCGCGTGGCTTTCCGCCGTGCGATGAAGCGTGCCGTTCAGTCGGCCATGCGCCTTGGCGCCGAAGGCATCAAGATCACCTGCGCCGGCCGTCTCGGCGGCGCGGAAATCGCCCGTACGGAATGGTACCGTGAAGGTCGCGTTCCGCTGCACACGCTGCGCGCCGACATCGACTACGGTGTGGCCGAAGCGGAAACCGCATTCGGTATCTGCGGCATCAAGGTCTGGATCTTCAAGGGAGAAATCCTGGAGCATGATCCGATGGCCTCCGAGCGCCGTGCGACCGAAGGCGACAATCAGCCTTCCGGCGGCCGTGACCGTGATCGCGACCGCGATCGTCGTCGCGAAAACGCTTGATTAGCGTTGGCGAAAGATAAGTTCGGAGAATAAGAAAATGTTGCAGCCAAAGCGTACCAAGTACCGCAAGCAGTTCAAGGGCCGCATCAAGGGCGTCGCCAAGGGTGGTTCCGACCTCGCCTTCGGTGAATTCGGCCTGAAGGCTCAGGAACCCAACCGGGTCAACGCCCGCGAGATCGAAGCGGCCCGCCGCGCGATCACCCGCTACATGAAGCGCGCCGGCCGCGTCTGGATCCGCGTCTTCCCGGACGTTCCGGTCACGGCAAAGCCGACCGAAGTCCGCATGGGTAAGGGCAAGGGTTCGGTCGAATACTGGGCCTGCAAGGTCAAGCCCGGCCGCATGATGTTCGAGATCGACGGTGTCAGCGAGGAAATCGCCCGCGAGGCGCTTCGCCTCGGCTCCGCCAAGCTCTCGGTCAAGACGCGCTTCGTCCAGCGCATTGCAGAGTAAGGAGCGAGCCATGAAAGCCGCAGATGTTCGCGCCATGAGCGCCGACCAGCTCAACGACGAGCTCGCCAAGCTGAAGAAGGAGCAGTTCAACCTGCGCTTTCAGAAGGCAACCGGCCAGCTCGAGAAGACCTCGCGCGTCAACGAAGTCCGCCGTGACATCGCCCGCGTGAAAACCATTGCCCGCCAGAAGGCGGCAGAAGCCAAGGCTTAAAGGAAGAAAAAGATGCCGAAACGCATTCTGCAGGGCACCGTCGTCGGCGACAAGAACGACAAGACCGTTGTCGTTCGTGTCGAGCGCCGCTTTGCACACCCGCTTCTTCAGAAGACCGTGCGTCGGTCGAAGAAGTACAAGGCGCATGACGAAAACAACCAGTACAAGATCGGCGACGTCGTTTCCATCGAGGAATGCGCACCGATCTCCAAGGACAAGCGCTGGACGGTCGTTGCCGCCCAGGCTTAATTCATCAAGTTTTCGCGCTCGGGCCTTGCCCTTTGCGCGGAAATCTGTATGAAGCAGCGCAAGGACGCTCGGACTCGAGCGTTCTTTTGCTTTTAGCGCAGGGAAGGTCCCCGCGGCCGCCGGTTCATCCGATGTCCGCTTCTTTGGAAACCACCTTGGCAAGACCCGATCCCGCGCGAAAACATGAATCTCCATAAGCTGGAACAGGGGGCCTCCGCCCAACCGGTCCGGTAACAACTAAAAGGCGACCTGACATGATTCAGATGCAGACTAACCTCGACGTCGCGGATAATTCCGGCGCACGTCGTGTCATGTGCATCAAGGTGCTGGGCGGCTCCAAGCGCAAGTACGCTTCCATCGGCGACATCATCGTCGTCTCGATCAAGGAAGCGATCCCGCGCGGCCGCGTCAAGAAGGGCGACGTGATGAAGGCGGTCGTCGTTCGCACCGCCAAGGACATCCGCCGTGCCGACGGCAGCGTCATCCGTTTTGACAACAATGCCGCCGTCCTCATCGACAACAAGAAAGAGCCCATCGGCACCCGTATCTTCGGACCGGTTCCGCGCGAACTCCGCGCCAAGAACCACATGAAGATCATCTCGCTGGCTCCCGAAGTACTTTAAGGAGCGATGGCTATGCAAAAGATTCGCAAGGGCGACAAGGTCGTCGTACTCACCGGCAAGGACAAGGGCCGCACCGGTGAAGTGACTCAGGTCATGCCGAAGGAAGACCGCGCGGTCGTCAAGGGTATCAACATGGTGAAGCGTCACCAGCGTCAGACCCAGACCCAGGAAGCCGGCATCATCAACAAGGAAGCCTCCATCCATCTGTCCAACCTCGCGATCGCCGACCCCAAGGACGGCAAGCCGACCCGCGTCGGCTTCAAGATCGAAGGCGACAAGAAGGTTCGCGTGGCAAAGCGTTCGGGAGTGTCGATCGATGGCTGACGCCAAGTACGAGCCGCGGCTCAAGACGGAATACCTCACGCGGATCCGCAAGGCGCTCCAGGAGCAGTTCTCCTACGCCAACGAGATGCAGATCCCGCGCCTCGACAAGATCGTGATCAACATGGGCGTCGGCGAATCGACGGGCGACTCGAAGAAGCCGACCGTTGCTGCCGCCGACCTCGCAGCGATCGCCGGCCAGAAGCCGGTCATCACGCGGGCCCGCAACTCCATCGCCGGCTTCAAGCTGCGCGAAGACATGCCGATCGGCGCCAAGGTCACCCTTCGCGGCGTGCGCATGTACGAATTTCTGGATCGCCTCGTGAACATCGCGCTGCCCCGGGTACGCGACTTCCGTGGTCTGAACCCGAAGTCCTTCGACGGCCGTGGCAATTTCGCCATGGGCATCAAGGAGCACATTGTGTTCCCGGAGATCAACTACGACAAGGTTGATCAGATGTGGGGCATGGACATCATCGTTTGCACGACGGCCAAGACCGACGACGAAGCACGGGCTCTCCTCAAGGAGCTCAACTTCCCGTTCCGTCAGTAATCCGTAACGACAAGCGTAAAAAAGGATAACTGTTATGGCGAAAACGAGCGCAGTTGAAAAGAACAAGCGCCGCCGCAAACTGGTTGCCGGTCAGGCCGCAAAGCGTGCGGCCCTGAAGGCGATCATCCAGAACCAGACTCTTCCGATCGAAGACCGGTTCAAGGCCACCATCAAGCTTGCAGCCCTGCCGCGCAATGGCTCCAAGACCCGCATCCGCAACCGCTGCGAAGTAACGGGCCGTCCGCGCGCCTATTATCGCAAGCTGCGCATGTCGCGTATTGCGCTTCGCGAACTTGGCAATTCCGGCCGCGTGCCGGGCATCGTCAAGTCGAGCTGGTAAGGAGACGGGCAAGATGGCAATGACTGATCCTTTGGGCGATATGCTCACCCGCATCCGCAACGGCGCCGCACGCCGCAAGTCGAGCGTTTCCACGCCGGCTTCCAAGCTGCGCGCCCGCGTTCTCGATGTCCTGCAGGCCGAGGGTTATATCCGCGGCTATTCCGAAGTCGAATTCGACAACGGCAAGGCAGAAATCAGCATCGAGCTGAAATATTACGAAGGCACGTCGGTGATCCGCAAGATCGACCGCGTGTCCAAGCCGGGCCGCCGGGTCTATGTCTCGGTCAAGTCCATTCCGCAGGTCGCGAACGGCCTCGGCATCACCATCCTTTCGACCCCGAAGGGCGTGATGGCCGATCACCAGGCGCGCGAACAGAACGTTGGTGGCGAGGTTCTTTGCTCCGTCTTCTAAGACGCGGGCAGGGGAACTCCATAACGAACAGACAGGATTGAAACATGTCTCGTATCGGTAAGAAGCCCGTTCAGGTTCCGGCTGGTGTGACTGCGACCGTCGATGGTCAGAAGGTCACGGCAAAGGGACCGAAGGGCGAACTGTTCTTCGTCGCAAACGACGAAGTGTCGGTGAAGCTGGAGGACAACTCTGTTGTCGTCCAGCCGATCAACCAGACCAAGGATGCTCGGTCCAAGTGGGGCATGTCCCGCACGATGGTCGAGAACATCTTCAAGGGCGTCAAGGACGGTTACGAGCGCAAGCTCGAGATCAACGGCGTCGGTTACCGCGCGTCTCTTCAGGGCAAGAACCTGCAGCTGGCACTCGGTTTCAGCCACGACGTCGTCTACCAGACGCCGGAAGGCATCTCGATTGCTGTGCCGAAGCCGACCGAAATCATCGTGTCCGGCATCAACAAGCAGCAGGTCGGCCAGGTCGCAGCGGAAATCCGCGAATACCGCGGCCCCGAGCCCTACAAGGGCAAGGGCGTCAAGTATGCGGAAGAGCGGATTGTCCGCAAAGAAGGCAAGAAGAAGTAAGGATCACGCGAAATGGCTAGCAGGAAAGATAATCTTGTGCGTCGCGCCAGCCGCGTGCGCCGTCAAATCAAGGCGGTCGCCAACGGCCGTCCGCGCCTGTCGGTTCATCGCTCGTCGAAGAACATCTACGTACAGGTCATCGACGATGTGGCCGGCACGACGCTTGCGTCCGCCTCCACGCTCGACACCGATCTGCGTTCGTCGTTGAAGACGGGCGCCGACACGGCGGCTGCTGCCGCCGTCGGCAAGCTCATTGCAGAGCGCGCCGTCAAGGCTGGCGTCAAGGACGTGGTTTTCGACCGCGGCGCCTTCATCTATCACGGCCGCATCAAGGCACTTGCCGAGGCGGCCCGCGAAGGTGGCCTTAACTTCTGATCTGGTGGCGGGCGCCCGTCGCCCGCCAGACCGTCAGCAAGGGTACCGGTCGCTTCCTTCCTTCGTGATGGGAGCGACTTTTGACAATCTGCCGATTGCACCCGGAAAAGAAAAAGGAAAAGGACAATGGCACAGGAAAGAAGGGGCCGCGAGGATCGCCAGCCCCGTGAAGAGCGCGACAGCGAATTCGTCGACAAGCTGGTCGCGATCAACCGCGTCGCGAAGGTCGTCAAGGGCGGCCGTCGTTTCGGCTTTGCAGCTCTCGTCGTCGTCGGCGACCAGAAGGGTCGGGTCGGCTTCGGCCACGGCAAGGCCCGCGAAGTTCCGGAAGCTATCCGCAAGGCGACGGAAGCCGCCAAGCGCGAGCTGATCTTCGTCCCGCTGCGTTCGGGCCGGACCCTGCACCACGACGTGCACGGCCGTCACGGCGCCGGCAAGGTTCTGCTGCGTGCAGCCAAGCCCGGTACCGGCATCATCGCCGGCGGCCCGATGCGCGCCGTCTTCGAGACGCTCGGCATGCATGACGTGGTCGCCAAGTCGACCGGGTCTTCCAACCCCTACAACATGATCCGTGCGACGTTCGACGCGCTGAAGAGCCAGATGCATCCGAAGGACATCGCGGCTCAGCGCGGCATGAAATATGCCACGCTTCAGGCTCGCCGCGTTTCCGCCGGCGTCGCTTCCGAAGAATAAGGAGGCTGACCAATGGCCAAGAAGGAAACCGCAAAGAAGACCGTCACGGTCGAGCAGATCGGCTCGCCGATCCGTCGTCCTGCCGTCCAGCGCCAGACGCTGATCGGTCTCGGTCTGAACAAGATGCACCGGGTTCGCACGCTGGAAGATACGCCTTCCGTTCGTGGCATGATCCGTTCCGTCCAGCACCTCGTGCGCGTCGTCGACGAGAAGTGAGGGAGTAAGAACCATGAAACTGAATGAAATCAAGGACAACGAGGGCTCGACCCAGTCGCGCAAGCGCGTCGGTCGCGGCATCGGTTCGGGTTCCGGCAAGACCGGCGGCCGCGGCGTCAAGGGTCAGAAGGCCCGTTCGGGCGTCGCGATCAACGGCTTCGAAGGCGGCCAGATGCCGATCTATCGTCGCCTGCCGAAGCGCGGCTTCAACAACATCTTCGCATCCGAATTCGTGACCGTCTCGCTCGGCCGGATCCAGACCGCGATCGATGCCAAGAAGCTCGACCCGAAGGCGACCGTCGATGCAGCCGCCCTCAAGGCAGCCGGCGTCATCCGTCGCGAGAAGGATGGCGTTCGCGTTCTCGGCGACGGCGAACTGACGACCAAGGTCACGATCGAGGTTGCAGGCGCTTCCAAGCCGGCGATCGAAAAGATCGAAAAGGCCGGCGGCTCGATCAAGCTTCTGTCCGCAGCAGCCGAATAACAGACATTTCATCGCCCGGTGTGCTTCACACCGGGCGATTTTGCTCCCATATGTGAGCCTCACAACGACGCCGGAGCCTCGCTCTCCTTCCGTCGTCCGGACTTAAAAACCAGGGTGAGGCCGGGATTGCTTGACAATCCGCGTTTCAACCGGTTTAGGCTCCATCCCGTCACGCCCGCCGCCCGGTGGGTCTGGCAAGAGTTTTGAAGCGCTGGTCCAGCCGTGCGGCGATTGTTGCCGGACCTGGCCCGCGCCAACGGATCGATCGCCTCCGGACCCGGCCGGGTCTCCCGCCACCGGAGCGATCACGCGGAGATATGCATGGCTTCGGCAGCGGAACAACTCGCCTCCAATCTCAATTTTGCGACATTCTCGAAGGCCGAGGACCTGAAGAAGCGCCTCTGGTTTACCCTGGGTGCGCTGCTGGTCTATCGGCTCGGGACCTATATCCCGCTGCCCGGTCTCAACCCGGAAGCCTTCGCGCAGGCCTTCCGCGGCCAGTCGAGCGGCATTCTCGGTCTTTTCAACATGTTCTCCGGCGGCGCCGTCGAGCGCATGGCGATCTTCGCACTCGGCATCATGCCCTATATTTCCGCCTCGATCATCGTGCAGCTCATGACGTCGGTCGTGCCGTCGCTCGAGCAGTTGAAGAAGGAAGGCGAGCAGGGCCGCAAGGTCATCAACCAGTACACCCGCTACGGCACCGTGCTGCTCGGCGCGCTGCAGGCCTACGGCATTGCCGTCGGTCTTGAGGGCGGCGCCGGGCTCGTCAACGATCCGGGCTGGTTCTTCCGCATCTCGACCGTGATCTCGCTGCTCGGCGGCACGATGTTCCTGATGTGGCTCGGTGAGCAGATCACCTCGCGCGGCATCGGCAACGGCATTTCGCTGATCATCTTCGCCGGCATCGTCGCGGTCCTGCCGTCGGCTCTCGCCGGCACGCTCGAACTCGGGCGCAGCGGCGCGCTCTCCGTCGGCATCG
>CAMPIK010000063.1 GCA_946886325.1 uncultured Shinella sp. | reverse complement strand
CTTTCGCGAACTGGTGCGCGGCGCGCCGGTGATCAAGACCGGCTTCGGCACGACGGGGCCGGGGCCTGACGCGGCCGAACTCGATCCGGCCATCCTTTTCGTGCCGCTTTCCGCCTTCGATGCGGCCGGCCATCGCATCGGCTACGGCGCCGGCCATTACGACCGGGCGATCGACCGGCTACGGGCAAAGGGTCTGAGCCCGAAGCTGATCGGCATTGCGTTCGACTGCCAGGAAGTGGCATCAGTACCGGCCGAACCGCATGACGTGGCGCTCGATGCGATGCTGACCGAGAGCGGCTTGCGGTTTTTCAACGGGACGAACTGGCAGGGCTGATGCGTTTTCTCTTTCTGGGCGACATGGTGGGCAAGACCGGGCGGACGGCGGTCTGGAACAGGCTTCCGGGCCTCATCTCCGACTTCAAGCTCGACTTCGTCGTCGTCAACGGGGAGAACGCCGCCGGCGGCTTCGGCATCACCGAGGACATTTTTGTCGAGACCATCAATGCCGGCGCCGACGTGGTGACGACCGGCAACCATGTCTGGGACCAGAAGGAGGCCGTCGGCTTTGCCGGCCGGCACGACCAGTTCCTGCGGCCCGCCAACTATCCGGCCGGCACGCCGGGGCGCGGCTCCAACCTCTATTTCGCCCGCAACGGCGCGCGCGTGCTCGTCGCCAATGTGATGGGCCGCGTCTTCATGCATCCGGAACTCGACGATCCCTTCAACAGCGCGGAAGCGATCCTCGCCTCCTGCCCGCTGGGCGAACAGGCGGACGCCGCGATCTTCGATTTCCACGCCGAGGCGACGAGCGAGAAGCAGTGCTTCGGCCATTTCGTCGACGGACGCGCGAGCCTCGTCGTCGGCACGCACACGCATGTGCCGACGGCCGATTGCCAGATCCTGAACGGCGGCACGGGCTACATGTCGGATGCCGGCATGTGCGGCGACTACGATTCCTCGCTCGGCATGGACAAGGAAGAGCCGCTCAACCGCTTCATCTCGAAGATGCCGAAAGGCCGCTTCGAGGCCGCAAGCGGCCCCGCGACGATCTGCGGTGTCTGTGTGGAGATTTCCGACCGGACGGGGCTAGCCGAGAAGATTGCGCCGCTGCGGCTCGGGCCGCGGCTTGCCGAGGCTTTGCCAAGCTTCTGGTAGAGCCCTCCGGCAGGGCTTTCCGGCATCTGCCCTATTGAAGGCACTCGCCTCCGGCAGGCCATCGCGGACCTGCCCAAATATTATGCCGGCTGTGGATTTCCGGCTTTTTCGGCCCTCAATCGACCGGACGGAGGGTCGGCGACGGTTTGGCCGGCCGGCTGGCCTCGGTGATCGCGTCGGTATGATACCAGCAGCTGTCGAGAGCTTCGGCGCACACGTCGGGGATTGCGGCCACTTCCTGTTGCATTGCGGTAAAGCGCGGTTTTTTCAGAGGAAACGGGATAATCTGAGCGGACTCGCGATAAAAACTGACTGTCATCTGCATCGCCTCCTTCAAGGCTCGGTGTTCTACTTCGCCTATCAATATAGCGCTTCTGCACACGAAATGCTCTATTTGCCGAAAAAAATATCAATATTTGGCGCCGGGATAGGCAAGGGCATAGAAATGAGACGATTAATTATTGTGCATATGAATTTATTTTAGGCTCTACCGACACAGGCATTCTGACGCCAGAGGCGAAGTTCCTCCGGGAGAACGAATGGACCCGCCGCATGTTCCCGAATGCCGGCCAATGCGGAAACGCCTGAAAAACCTGCGCTTCGAAGCCTGTGCCGGCCCGGCGCCCGGGCCCCGGCGGCCGGTTCTTCATCGTGTCCGGACGGATTGTCGCAGCGATTGCGTGCCGCTCAGCCTGAAACTGGCACGAGTCCTGCATCGTTGAGGGTCATGCCTGTGGGGCCGACACGATGATCGGCGCCGTCCCCGCAGGATCTCGCACCTCGCAAATCATAAGGATGAGAGAGAACGCAATGACGAAGTACAAGCTCGAGTACATCTGGCTCGATGGTTACACCCCGGTGCCGAACCTGCGCGGCAAGACCCAGATCAAGGAATTCGATGCGTTCCCGACGCTGGACCAGCTGCCGCTCTGGGGCTTTGACGGCTCCTCCACGATGCAGGCCGAAGGCCGCTCGTCGGACTGCGTGCTGAAGCCGGTCGCGCTCTATCCCGATCCGGCCCGCACCAACGGCGCTCTCGTCATGTGCGAAGTCATGATGCCTGACGGTGTCACGCCGCATCCGTCGAACGCCCGCGCGACGATCCTCGACGACGAAGGCGCCTGGTTCGGCTTCGAGCAGGAATACTTCTTCTACCAGAACGGCCGCCCGCTCGGCTTCCCCGAGTCCGGCTACCCGGCACCGCAGGGCCCGTACTACACCGGCGTCGGCTATTCCAACGTTGGCGACATCGCCCGCGAGATCGTCGAAGAGCATCTCGACCTCTGCCTCGCAGCCGGCATCAACCACGAAGGCATCAATGCCGAAGTGGCCAAGGGCCAGTGGGAATTCCAGGTGTTCGGCAAGGGCTCCAAGCGCGCCGCCGACGAGGTCTGGATGGCACGCTACCTGCTTCTCCGCCTGACGGAAAAGTACGGCGTCGACATCGAGTTCCATTGCAAGCCGCTCGGCGATACCGACTGGAACGGCTCGGGCATGCACTGCAACTTCTCGACCGAATACATGCGTACGGTCGGCGGCAAGGCCTATTTCGAAGCGCTGATGGCGCAGTTCGACAAGAACCTGCAGGCCCATATCGACGTCTACGGCCCTGACAACGACAAGCGCCTGACCGGCAAGCACGAAACGGCACCGTGGAACAAGTTCTCCTACGGTGTGGCCGACCGCGGCGCCTCGATCCGCGTTCCGCACTCCTTCGTCAAGAACGACTACAAGGGCTATCTGGAAGATCGCCGCCCGAACTCCCAGGGCGACCCCTACCAGATCGCTTCGCAGGTCCTGAAGACCATTTCGGAAGTCCCGACCTCCGATTCGGCTTCGGTCGCCGCTTAAGGTTCAAGCCTCCCAAGGCACGGAAAGGCCCGCGCGCAACCGCTCGCGGGCCTTTTCATTTGACGGGATTTGCAGGCTACATTAGCCGTGCGGCAGCCGGCGCGTCGCTGAAGGTGACGCGGGTCTTGACGCCCACATCCGGCTCCTCGTCCGGATTGAAGTTCGCCTTGGCGATCTCCCAGCCGAATTTCAGCGAACTGCCGGTGGAGGCCCAGATCTCGGCGTCATCAAGATGCAGCGCCAGCATGGTGAGCTTCGGGTCGTCCTTGCCATGATCGAACCAGGCCTCGACGACCGAGCTCCAGTATTCGTCGATCTTCACCGGGTCCTTGCGCACTTCCAGCCGGCCCGCGAGGCAGGCGTGATAATCGTGATCCTTGCCGACAACGCAGAAATGGGCGCGCGCGCCGGTCCCGATCGCTTCGATGATCGCCGTATCGGTCCGGGTGAAGAACCAGACCGTGTTGGTCTGGCGGTCAAGCTGCGGCGCCATCGGCTGCATATGCATATGGGTGCCTTCGACGCCGAGCATGCCGGCGTGGATCTTGTCGATCTCGTCGAAGAGCTGTTCCTTCGGGTTCTCGCGGGCCTGTCTGAGACTGGACATGGGCGTTCCTTTCGTTTCGTTCTGTGGAATGAATTCGATGGACCGGGAACGCGTCGGATGGGGCATGGTTCCTGTCGCTGCCTCTCGCGGTGACATGATTGTGATTGCGGCTTTGGCCCGCCTGCCTCGACCTGACGGGATGCAGCGGGCATAGTTTTTGCGTCAACGATGACCGGAGCCGCCAATGCCGCCTGTCCCGCTCATGTTCGCATTTCTCCTTCTCCTCGCGCCTTTGACCGCCGCGCCTGCCCATGCGCAGGAGGACCGGCCCGTCAGCCAGTGCCAGATGATCGCCGAGACCTTGCCGCAGGCGACTTTTGCCCGTTTCGATCCGGCCCAGCCGCTTTTCGCGCAGGCGACCGCGAACGAGGAGGTGAAGATCACCTATATCGGCCACTCGACCTTCTTCATCGAGACGCCGGGCGGCATCCGGATCGCGACGGACTATAACGGCTGGTACAAGCCGCCGGCGCTGCCGACGATCGTGACCATGAACAAGGCGCATTCGAGCCACTACACGCTGAGCCCGGAGGCGGGCATCAAGCATGTGCTGCAGGGCTGGGAGGACGGCGCGCCTGATGGCGCCAACCACGATCTGGTCGAGGGCGATGTCTATGTGCGCAACGTGCCGACGGATATCCGCTCCTGGTCATCAGGTGGCATGGAGGCGAACGGCAATTCGATCTTCATCTTCGAGGTGGCGGGTCTCTGCATCGGCCATCTCGGCCACCTGCACCACGAACTGACGGATTCGCACTATGGCGAGATCGGCCGGCTCGACATCCTGATGGTGCCGGTCGATGGCGGGCTGACCATGGGCGCCGAGAGCATGGCGACGGTGGTCCAGCGCCTGCGCTCGGCACTGATCCTGCCGATGCACCGCGGCGGACCGCTGATCCCGCGCTTCCTCTCGATGTTCGGCGCGGATTTCGACGTGGTGCGCGATACCGGCAACACGATCACCGTGTCGATCCGGAAATTGCCCAAGCGGCCGACGATCCACGTCTTCGCGGCGCTTTAGGGTCGCAGGCGAGGCTTGTTGGGGTTGCGAGCGTAGCCACCGATCCTTATCGTCGCGAACATGTACTTCTTCGAAGAGAATCGCATGCGTACCCTGATTGCCGTGCTGCTGTTGGCAGTTGCGCCGCACGCCGCCTGGTCCGCCGGGGAAGCCCCGTCACCGTCGGGGCCTGGCGATGGAGCACGGCAACCGACGCAATCGCGGCAATTGCCGACGGTCGAAGAAGAGGCGGCGCCTGTCGCCCGCTTTGACATTGCCGAGGAATTCTCGATGCCCTCAGGCAATATCGGCTGCATTTACATCCCGGAAGGTGGTACGGGGGCCTATCGCCCGGCGGACGGAGGACCGGAGCTTGCCTGCGACCGGGTCGCGCCGCGGTATATTCGTGCGGTGCTCGGCCGGAGCGGACGGGCCATTGTGCAGTCGGATGTCGGGGATCGCGGCTGCTGTGGCGCGGCCAATGTCATTCCCTATGGCGAGGTCTGGGGCCGTGGCCCCTTCACCTGCTTTTCCGAACGGACGGGTCTGCGCTGCGAACGCAACGACGGCCATTCCTTTCATCTAAGCCGTGCGCGGGTGACGGCGGATTAAGGCGTCCTCGCTTTCTTGTCCTGCCTGCTGGACGAGGGGCGGTTATGAAATTATAAGGCGGCATTCCGAAAATCGGGGCTGCTGGCATTGTCCTTTGCAGGTGCGCCCTGACAGATGATCAGGCGGCCGGTTGCCCGAGGGGCGTTGCGATCCGGGCGCCCAACGCGACAGGGGTGCCATGGCAGGCCATTCACAGTTCAAGAACATCATGCACCGCAAGGGCAAGCAGGATTCCGTGCGGTCCAAGATGTTTTCCAAGCTCGCGCGCGAAATCACCGTTGCGGCGAAGTCCGGCCTTCCCGACCCGTCGATGAACGCGCGCCTGCGCCTGGCGATCCAGAACGCCAAGGCGCAATCGATGCCGAAGGACAATATCGAGCGGGCGGTCAAGAAGGCCTCCGGCGCCGACAGCGAGAACTACGAGGAAGTGCGCTACGAGGGCTATGGCCCGGGCGGCGTCGCCGTCATCGTCGAGGCGCTGACCGACAACCGCAACCGCACGGCCTCCTCGGTCCGCTCGACCTTCACCAAGGCCGGCGGCGCGCTCGGCGAAACCGGCTCGGTCTCCTTCTCCTTCGACCGGGTCGGCGAGATCACCTACAAGCCTTCGGTCGGCGACGCTGATAGCGTGATGGAAGCCGCGATCGAGGCCGGAGCCGAGGACGTGACCTCCGACGAGGAGGGCCACACGATACTCTGCGGCTTCGAGGACATCGGCGAGGTGTCGAAGGCGCTGGAAGAAAAGCTCGGCGAGGCCGAGACCGTCAACGCGATCTGGAAGCCGCAGAACACCGTGCCGGTCGACGAGGAAAAGGCCCAGTCGCTGATGAAACTGATCGACACGCTGGAAGACGACGACGACGTGCAGAACGTCTACTCGAATTTCGAAGTGTCTGATGAGGTGATGGCCAAGCTTTCGGCGTGATTGGCCAAAGGCATCCCTCAACCGCCACGTCGTCATCCTCGGCCTTGTGCCGAGGATCTGCGGCGTTTCAGTCAAATCGTTGAATTTGTTCGGATAAACAGAGCACACGGACTGGTGGTCAGATCCTCGGCACAAGGCCGAGGATGACGAACGTCGCCGTTGACGGGTCCGGCTCCACGCCTCCTCAGGCCGCCTTTGCGAGCTCCTGCCGCGCTTCGGCAAAGAGGCGGACGGATTTCAGCCTTGCGTCCATGTCGAAGATCGGCATGGAGACGATCAGCTCATCCGCTTTCGTCAGCGACAGAAACTCGGCGATGCGGCGGCTGATCTTTGCCGGTCCGCCGACGACCGCATATTGCAGCGTGTGCTCGACCATGATGCGCTCCTGTTCGCTCCAGAAACCGTCCATCGACGTGACCGGCGCCGGAAAGGCGCCCGGCGTGCCGCGGCGCAGCCGCACGAAGGATTGCTGCATCGAGGTGAAGAGATGGTCGGCCTCGGCATCCGTGTCGGCCGCGGCGCCCATGACGCCGACCATGACATGCGGCCGGTCGAGATGCTGCGACGGCTCGAAGCGCTCGCGATAGATTTCCAGCGCCGACAGCAGCATATCCGGAGCGAAATGCGAGGCGAAGGCGAAGGGCAGGCCGAGCATGCCGGCGAGATGCGCCGAATAGTGGCTGGAGCCGAGCAGCCAGACAGGCACTTCGCTGCCGGCGCCCGGTACCGCGAGGATGCGCTGGTCGGGCTTGGCGGGCGCCATCAGGCCGATCAGTTCGACCACATCCTGCGGAAAGCTTTCGGCGCCGGCCTCCATGTTGCGCCGAAGCGCGCGGGCCGTCGCCATGTCGGTGCCGGGCGCACGGCCGAGACCGAGATCGATGCGGCCGGGAAAGAGCGCTTCGAGCGTGCCGAACTGTTCGGCGATGACCAGCGGCGAGTGGTTCGGCAGCATGATGCCGCCGGAGCCGACGCGGATTTTCTCTGTGCCGGCCGCGACATGCTGGATGACGAGCGCGGTCGCAGCGCTGGCGATGCCGCGCATGCCGTGATGCTCGGCCAGCCAGAAGCGCTCGTAGCCATGCGCCTCGGCTTCCTGCGCCAGGCGGCGGGAATATTCAAGCGACTGGGCGACGGTGCCGCCTTCTGTGACCGGGGAGAGGTCGAGGATGGAAAAGGCCACCATGGCGCTGCCTCGCTGTGAGCGGTTTTCATTGAGGTGGCATGTAGGTTCAATTTTCCTCCATCCAAGGCATGGCGTCGAGAATTCCGGGCGGCGCGGCTGAAGGATGTGTATGTTTTTGTTTTGTTCACATTTCGCTGGCAGGGTCCGGCCCGAGGGAATAGGGTTTTGCCATGCAGGAAACGATTCGCATCATCGGCATCGATCCGGGGCTCCGCCGCACCGGCTGGGGCATCATCGAGACGCTCGGCAATTCGCTGCGCTTCGTGGCCTCCGGCACCGTGACGTCGGACGGCGACATGGATCTGGCGTCGCGGCTCTGCCAGTTGCATGACGGGCTGACCGAGGTCTTGCACGGCTACAAGCCGGACGAGGCGGCAGTCGAGCAGACTTTCGTCAACAAGGATGCGACGGCGACGCTGAAACTCGGCCAGGCCCGCGGCATCGCCATGCTGGTGCCGGCGCGCGCCGGGCTTCGCGTGGCGGAATATGCGCCGAACGCCGTCAAGAAGGCCGTCATCGGCGTCGGCCACGGCGAGAAGCAGCAGATCCACATGATGCTGAAGGTACTGATGCCGAAAGCGACCTTTACCGGCAACGACGCCGCCGACGCACTCGCCATCGCTATCTGCCACGCCCACAACCGACAGGGCCTTTCCGGGCGGCTGGCCAAGCTCGCCGGGTGATCCGTTCTTGACTTGTTCCTGTTTGCGCGATAAGTAATACCTCAGAGGTATTACCATGCGTGTTACGGAAAAAGGCCAGGTTACCATTCCCAAGGATATCCGCGACCGACTGAATATCGGACCCGGATCGGAGGTCGATTTTGTCGCGGACGAGAAGGGCGCGCGCCTGATCGTCGTCTCCGGCGGCCAATCACTGGAACCCCAGGACTTCGAGAGCTGGATCAACAGCGTCAGCGGCACGTTCGACACCAACGGGATGACGACGGACGAATATATGGAATGGCTGAGGGGACCGCGCGATGACCTCGGTTCTGATTGACACGAACATCTTCATCGACGTCTTCGGGCCGGAAACGCCGTTCAAGGCCTGGTCGTCCAGGGCCATCCTGTCACTGAGGTCGGAGGCGCAGTTCGTGATGACGCCGGTCGTCTGGTCGGAACTGGCAGGCCTTTTGCCGAGTGAGGACGAACTGGCACTTGCGCTGTCGCGGCTCAACCTGCAGCGCGAGGCTTTGCCCTTTTCCGCAGCTTATCGCGCCGGTCTGGCGCACCAGCGCTATCGCAGGGCAGGCGGCCTGCGGGAGCGAACCTTGCCGGATTTCCTCATCGGCGCGCATGCGGAAGCACGGGGGCATCGGCTGCTGACCCGCGACGCCGCTCGGTATCGTTCGTATTTTCCGTCTCTCGACATCATTTCTCCCGAAACTCACGCCTGATTTGTTCTTGACATGTTCCGTCGGTAAGAATATTTCTTACGATGTAAGGAGAGCAAGATGCGCGTCACATCCAAGGGCCAGGTCACCATTCCGCGCGATCTTCGCGTGCTTGCCGGCATCGAGCCGAACAGCGAGGTCGTGATCGGGCTTGACGGCGACACGGTGACGATCGTTGCCAAGGACAGGATGCGGGAGGTCGAGGACCGGCAGCGGCTCGACCGGTTCCTGGAGGCGCTTCGCAGGCTGGAAGGCACCGGCGACCAGGCGATCGATGCCGACGACCTGACCCGCATCATGCGGGATCGCGATTGAGATGGCGACGCTCGTCGATACCAATGTGCTGGTGGACCTCGCGGTTCGCGATCCGCGCTGGCATCGCTGGTCGAGCGACCAGTTGGCGGCCGCCGGCAGGCGCGGCGCCGTCATCATCAACCAGATCGTCTATTCCGAATTTTCCTATCGCTATGACGATCCCGACGCGGTCGAGGCGCTGCTTCCCGAAAGTGCGTTCCTGCGCGAGGGGCTGCCCTTCGCTGCGGCCTTTGCGGCGGCGCAGGCGTTCCGGCTCTATCGCACGCTTGGCGGGCGGAAGGAGCGCATGCTTCCGGACTTCCTGATCGGCGCCCATGCCGCCGTTCGCGGCTATCCTATTCTCACCCGCGACCCGTCGGGGTACCGATCCTATTTCCCGACGGTCGAGCTCATCACGCCGGAGACGCATCCATGACACGAGGCCAGCGATGATCGGCAAACTCAAGGGCACCATCGACGAAATCGGCGAGGACCATGTGGTCGTCGACGTGCACGGGGTCGGCTATGTCGCCTTCTGCTCGTCGCGCACGCTGGGCCGGCTCG
>CAMPIK010000062.1 GCA_946886325.1 uncultured Shinella sp. | reverse complement strand
CGGCGATGAATTCCGACAGCCAGCGCGCCGTGCGCAGGAGCCGGCCGTCGTCGCCCTTGCGGCCGACGAGCTGTGCGCCCATCGGCATGCCATTGTCGTCCTCGAAGAACGGCAGCGTGATCGACGGCAGGCCGCAGAGCGTCCACAGCCCGTTGAAGACCGGCGAGCCCGTCGAGCCGAGCCCGGCGGGAGCCGGACCGGTCGCGGCCGGCGTCAGCAAAACGTCGCAGCGGCTGAAGACCTCGTCGAGAGCGGCACCGTAGATCGACGGCCAGTCGCGCGCGGCGAGATAGTCCCGTGCCGTGATCGCCAGACCGCGGTCGATCGCCTGGACGAGCGTGTCCGATAGACCCGCGCCCTTGCGGCTGTAGCGGTCGTAGCACTTGGCCATTTCGGCGAAGTTGATGGTCTCGCGGATTTCCCGCGCGGCGGCAAAGGCCGATGGCAGTTCGGCCTCGAAGGCCTGCTCGCCGAGAAGCCCGGCCAGTTCCGTGAGTGCGCCCTGCATGGCCGGTTCGGCTTCGTTCCAGAACGGGGTGCGCAGGAAGGCGAAGGTCGGCTTTACGGGAACCGCCGAGCGCGCGATGTCGAGCAGTCGCGGATGCGGCATCGGCTGCGTGTCCCGGTCCGCAGGATCCTCGCCGTAGAGGACCTCGGCCAGGAGCGCTGCATCCTCGACGCTGCGGGCGAAAACGCCGACCGTATCGAGCGACGGCGACTGCGCGAGGATGCCGGCGCGGGAAATCGACCCGAAGCTCGGCTTGAAGCCGACGACGCCGCAATAGGAGGCGGGACGGATGACGGAGCCGCCCGTCTGCGTGCCGACGGCAAGCGGCACCATGCCGGCGGCGACCGCGGCGGCGGAGCCCGACGAGGAGCCGCCCGGCGTGTGATCCGGGTTGCTCGGGTTGCGCGTTGCGGATGGATGCAGAAAGGCGAGTTCCGTCGTGACGGTCTTGCCCATGATGACGGCGCCGGCCGCCTTGAGGCGGCGCACCACCGCGGCGTCTTCCGACGGGATGCGGCCGGCGTCGAGCGCCGTTCCGTTCTCGGTCGGCATGCGCGCCGTGTCGATGATGTCCTTCAGGGCGACAGGAAGGCCGTGCAGGGCACCGAGCGGGCGGCCCTTGGAACGGTAGGCATCGAGCGCCTGCGCCTGGGCCAGCACATGCTCGCGGTCGAGATGCGCGAAGGCGCCGATATCCGGCTCCCTCTGCGCCGTGACGGCGAGGTAAGCTTCTGCGACCTCGACGGCGCGGAGAGCGCCGCCGGCGATGCGGTCCCGGATCGTCACGGCGTCGAGGCCGTCGATCCGGGCCGTTGCGATCCTAGCGTCCATAGAGCTGCTCCGGCAGGTAGAAGACGATCTGCGGGAAGACATACATCAGGGTCATCGCGATGAAGACCATGCCGACATAGGGCAGAACGCCGGAGAATATCTGCGTCAGCCGCACCTCCGGCGGCGCTATCCCCTTCAGATAATAGGCCGACATGGCCATGGGTGGCGTCAGGAACGAGGTCTGCAGGTTGAGCGCCACGAGGATGCCGAAGAACAGCGGATCGATGTTGAAGAGCGCCAGCAGCGGCAGGAAGATCGGCACGAAGATGATGATGATCTCCGACCATTCCAGCGGCCAGCCGAGCAGGAAGATGATGAGCTGGGCCAGGATCAGGAACTGGAAGGGGGTCAGGTCCATGCTCTGCACGAATTCCGAGATCACCTGTTCGCCGCCGAGATAGGAGAAGACGGAGGAGAAGGTGTAGGAACCGACGAAGAGCCAGCAGACCATCGCCGTCGTGCGCACCGTCAGATAGACGCTTTCGCGCAGGCGCTGCCAGGTCATCGCGCGGTAGGCAACGGCAAGCACCATGCCGCCGAGCGCACCGATCGAGGCGGCCTCCGTCGGCGTCGCCAGTCCCATCAGGATCGAGCCGAGCACCGACAGGATGAGGAAGGCGAGCGGGAAGAACGAGGTCGCGATCATCACGAGGACCTTGCCCAGCGGCACATCCGGCACCTCTTCCGCCGTCGGGCGCGGCGCCACGGACGGCTGGAGGATGGAACGGCCGATGACATAGATCAGGTAGAGGCCGACGAGCGTGAAGCCCGGCAGCAGCGCGCCGGCATAGAGCTTGACGATCGAGACGCCGGAGCTTGCCGCATAGACGATCAGCATGATCGACGGCGGGATGAGGATGCCGAGCGTGCCGCCGGCGCAGATGATACCGGAGGCAAAGGACGGGTCGTAGCGCGCCTTCAGCATGGCGGGAAGCGCCAGCAGGCCCATCAGGGTCACCACGGCGCCGACGATGCCGGTTGCCGTCGCAAAGAGCGCGCAGGTGATGAGGGCCGCGACGCCCATCGAGCCCGGCAGGTTCTTGGAAGCGACGTTCAGCGTGGTGAAGAGCCGGTCGACGATATTGGCCCGCTCGACCACGTAGCCCATGAAGAGGAAGAGCGGCACCGCCGTCAGCACCTCGTTCGACATCACCGTATAGGTCTGGTTGATGAAGAGGTCGAAGATGCGGTTGTTGACGAAGCCCTCCAGCCACAGCGATGTGCTGTCCCACCAGCTCGCTGTCTCGTCGAGACGGTTGAAGGCGCGCCACATGCGGCTTGCATCGAAATAGGCGAAATAGCCGAAGGCAATGCCGAGCGCCATGAGATTGAAGGCGATCGGGAAGCCGAGAAAGACGATGAAAATGAACAGACCCAGCATGAAGAGGGCCACTTGCGGATCGGTCATCGCTGCGGCTCCTGATCGGGATGATGCTCATGAACAAGGAGCTTTTCGGTTTCCTCGACATCCACTTCCGCCTCCAGCCATTCGCCGGTTCGCATGCACACGACGCAGCGAAAGAGCTGGGCGATGCCCTGGATGAAGAGCAGGATGCCGGCCGCCACGATGACGGACTTGAACTGGTAGATCGGAATGCCGGCCGGGCTGTTCACGCTGACCTCGCCATATTGCCAGGAGCGCGAGGCGTATTTCCAGCCGGTGACGATGAGCGCAGTGACGCCGGGAAAGAAGAAGAGCAGGTAGAGCACGAAATCGACTCTCGCCTGCGTGCGCGGTTTCCAGAGGCGATAGAGGAAATCGCCGCGCACATGGCCGCCGCGCGACAGCGTATAGGCGCCGCCCATCATGAAGAGCGTGCCGTACATGATGAAGGAAACGTCGAGCGCCCAGGGGGTGGGGCTGTTCAGGACATAGCGGACGAAGACCTCATAGGCGGTGCCGAAGGTCATCAGCACGATCAGCCATGCGAAAGCCTTGCCGAACCACGCCGACACTGCGTCTGCGAAACGGATGTAGGAAACCATCGAAGCGAACTTCTCTCTTACCAGAAAGGCCCGGCGGGACCAGTCCCGCCAGGCTCTGCATTGGGGGATGCCGTACGGCTCAGAGCTTCAGCTTGCCGGGGAAATAATGCTCGTAGGCGAGCGCATAATCCGGCGAGTTCATCAGTTCGTAGTAGGTCACGCGTTCGACCCAGGCGCGCTGGCTGTCCAGCACCTTCTTCATGAAGGGGTCCTTCTCGAGTTCGACGATCAGGCCGTCCCAGGCCTTGATCTGCGCATCGAGCAGCTCCTTCGATGTCCGGCGGACGTTGACGCCGTTGTCGTTCTGCAGCTTCAGCAGGTCGGCCGAATAGTTGTTCATCGCCGTTGCGGTATTCGAGGTCGATGCCGCCTCGACGCCGTATTTCAGGATCGCCTGCAGATCGGGCTCGAGATCGTCGTAGAAGTCCTTGTTGAACAGGAACTCGAAGCTTTCCGACGCCTGATGGTAGGACGACAGATAGTAGTTCTTCGCCACGTCCTGCGCGCCGAAGCGCATGTCGGAGGACGGGTTGTTGAACTCGAACGCGTCGATGACGCCGCGCTCCATCGCCGGCACGATTTCGCCGCCCGGAAGCTGGGCGACCGACATGCCCATGGCCTGCATCAGGTCGGCCGCAAGGCCCACCGTGCGATACTTGAAGCCCTGGATGTCGGCGACCGTGTTGACCTCGCCCTTGAACCAGCCGAAGGGCTGGGCAAACATCGGGAAGCCGAGGAAGCCGACGATGTTGAGGCCGAGCACGTCCTGCGTCAGTTCGCGGTAGAATTCCGCGCCGCCGCCGCCGTTGAACCAGGCAAGCATGGTCGTTGCCGAACCGCCGAAGACCGGGCCGGTGCCGAAGAGCGACGCGGCCTTGGACTTGCCGTACCAGTAGACCGGAACGGAATGCGCGGCGTCGATGACGCCGTCGTTGCAGGCGTCGAGCACCTGGAATGCGCCGACGACGGCACCGGCCGGCAGAAGGTCCACCTTCAGGCGGCCGCCGGACATGGCCTCGACACGGGCCGTGTATTCGCGCGCGAAATCCATCCAGATGTCGGAAGCCGGCCAGGATGTCTGCATCTTCATGACGAGCGGGGCCTGCGCCAGGACGGCGGGTGCCGCGAGCGTGCCAACAGCGGCTGCGCCACCGGCCAATGCACCCTTCGTCAAGAACGAACGGCGCGAAACGATTCCAGAATCGGAATTGTGCATATCTACCTCCCATTTCGGGCGGGCGTTCCCTTAGCCCTTATCCCGCGAATATTATTTGGGAATTCAGCCGCGATAGCAAGGACGGCATAGAAAACAAATCGGGATCAGGCGGGGATGTTTATTGCCGAAATGGAAATAGACTTATGTCTGCTCGGGAATATGCGACTAAAGTCGAATATCAAAGTGCAGTGCGGCATAACTTTTTTGCACTGCGTACATAACCTTCAATCGATTTAACGAATATAGGTCAATAATACTGTCTCTTCAAGCGGTTTTTGTTTGCGCCTTTGTATTGGCAAGCCGTCAGGCGACCATCGACTCGACACGTGCAAGCGCCTGTTTCAGCGCCGCGAGGCAGATCGGGTCGATCGCCGTTCCCACCGCCTCGTCCATGATGGCGAGTGCCCTGGAGACGGGCATGGCCGCGCGATAGGGCCGGTCGGCGGTCAGCGCGTCGAAGAAGTCCGCGGTCGTGACGATCCGAGTCTCCAGCGTGATGTCGCTTTCCGTTATGCCGCGGGGATAGCCCTTGCCGTCGAGACGCTCGTGATGGGCGCCGCCGATGCGCGCGAGTTCGCTGAAGACGGCGATGCGCGACAGGATCTCCTCGCTGTAGACGGCATGCAGGCGCATGGCCTTCCACTCGTCATCGTCGAGCTTGCCGGGCTTGTCGAGCACGCTGTTGCTGACGCCGAGCTTGCCGATATCGTGCAGCAGCGCCGCCCGCTTCAGCCATCGCCGCTTCTCGGGCGACATCTGCATTTCTTCCGCGATCATATCGGTAAAGAGCGCGACGCGATCGCAATGGCCGGCGGTATAGGGGCTCTTGGAGTCGACGATCTCGCCGAAAGCCGCAGCGATATCGTCGAGATAGTCGTCATCGACAGGCGCCGCATGGCGGGCCGGCTCGAGATCGAGAATATGGCGCGGCAGGTTTTCGTCGGCGAGGCGCGCCCAGAAGTCCGTATCTTCGGCAAGCGTTTCGAAGGCCGCGACGATCGCCGGATCGAACCACGTGCCGGCGCGGCGCGCGATCTCCTCGCGCGCGGCCATAGGGCCGCTGCCGCGATGGAAGACATCGACGACCTGCGCCAGAAGCGCGATGCGCGAGAAGAGCGGGATCGCCTCGCCTTCCCGCCCCATCGGCTTGCCGCCGCCGTTCCAGTGTTCGTCCAGGCTCTGGATGCCCTGGGCGACGTTTTCGGAGAAGTGCAGCTTGCGGGCGATCGCCGCGCCGCGCTGGCAGCGCGTCTCGATCAGTTCGCGGGCGATCTGGCCGCCGTTCTGCACGATGTTGATGATTGCCCGGAAGCGTTCCGCCATGCCCGATTTGAGGCCGGTATGGCCGAGCACGAAGCGCAGGACCTGCGGCAGGCTGTCGCCGATCGTCTTGAAGTCGTTCTTGAAGGTCAGGTCGTCCGTCAGGTAGAGCTCGCAGATGCGCGCGGCATTGCTGGAGCAGCCGAGATCCTTCAGGAGAAGCGTGAAATAGAGCTCCTGCATTTCGAGCGCCGTCAGGTCGAGAACCTCGCCGATGCGCACCCCGATGTAGCAGCACCGGGCGCAGTGGCCCGCCGGCTGCCCTTCCGTGATGTCGAGCGCCTGGCTGAGCGCGCCGAGCAGTTCGGCAAGGCCGACGGACGATACGTCCGGCCACGTGACGGTCGCGGGCATCTCGATGGTCACCGGCTCCTCCTCCATCACCGCCTTTGCGGTTTGTGGACGAGCTTATCGGCGAGAGCTGAAATAAGTATTGCCGACGACAGCCCCGGGCAGTCGGTCCGGGCCTTCGTTCCGGCGAAGCGGCGTCAGTTTACGCTGACGGGCTTCGACCGCATCCGCGAGACCGTTTCGCGCTCGGCACGTTTGCAGCGCATCGGCGGCAGACCCCTGTCCATGAGAGACATGTCCTCCAGCACCATCTCGCCCATCTTCTTGAAGGCGGAATCGAGAGCACCGGCGCGGTGCGCGGAGCGAATGATGCCGCTGAGGCGGCGAACGGGGTGGTCGGCGGCGAGCGGCTCCTGCGGATAGACGTCACTTGCCGCAACGATATGCCCGCTCTCCACGGCGGCCATCAGCGCATCGAAATCGACCACATCGGCACGGCTGAGCAGGATGAAGGCGGCGCCCTTGCGCATCTGGCGAAAATGGCCGGCGTCGAGGAAGCCCTTGTTCTCGCTGGTGACGGCCGCGACGACGAAGACGAAGTCGCTCTCGGCGAGAACGGTCGAGAGCCCTGCTGGCTCCACGCCGGCCTCGACCAGCATCGACGGCGGCAGCCAGGGATCGAAGACGCGGATGCGCGGCCGGAATCCCGACAGCACCCGGTTGAGCGCCTTGCCGAGATCGCCGAAGCCGATGATGCCGACGTCCGATCCGCCTAGAAGACGGGCGGAGCGATTGCCCTCGCCACCCCAGCGTTCGCGGCCCTCCCTAAAATCGAGATCCGCATCGACGATGCCGCGGGCGAGATTGAGCGCCATGGCAAGGCCGAGTTCCGCAACCGGCTCGGCGAACACCTGCCCCGTGGTCACCACATGGATGCCGCGCTGAAAGAGGAGATCGTAGGGCATGTTGTCGAAGAGGTTGCTTTCCACGTTGAGGATGCAACGCAGCGCCGGCATGCGCGAGAGCGTTTCGGCCGAAAGCGGCGGCTGGCCGACCACATAACGCACGGCCGACAGCACCTCGTCACCGAGCGCTGCGACCGCACCGGCGTCCACTTCCACGACGCGATAGGTCCGGTGCAGGCGGGACAGCGCCTCTTCGGTGAAGATCAGGTCGAGCGTGCGTGGTTCGGGTGCGCTGATCACCAGCGGCCGGCTGTCTTCGGTCATGGAACTCCTCCCGCGCCCGCATTCTGCAGCACGTGCCCTGTCCTACATGACCGTGAAGAAGGATTCGAGTCCTGCCCGCGAACCTACCAGCCGAGCCCGCGCATCGACCGTTCGCGCGAGACCGGCGCCTGGTTGCTCTCGAAGGTGAGACTGCCTTCGTTGCAGGAATAATAGGTCTGCCGCTCCATGCGCCAGCTCTGGCCGAGTTGCGGTTCGACATATTTCTGCACGCAGGACACCGAATTCTGCGGCGCATTATCCTCCGGCGGCTTGACGCCCGGAAGGTCGTTGAACGGCTCCGAGCCGATCGACCCGAAGTCCAGTTGCTGGGCCGCAACCGGCGTCGCCGACATTGCCGCGACGGCGATGCACAGCGCTGCAAGCAAGGGGCCGTTCCACATCCGTCCCGTCATCCCGTCCGGCCGCGCAGAACGGCCACCCTGTTAATCTCGCCGAAAGAGTACCCTCCCGCAAAAACATGCGCTATAGCGCTCTCACAATTGTGATGGTTCGAATGGGGTTTCCGATGGCAAGCGCGATCCGGTTTCATGAAGGCGATATCTCGGCGACGGACGCCGCCCGCTATACGGATGCGGTGGCGATCGACACGGAAACGCTCGGCCTCGTGCCCCGCCGCGACCGGCTTTGCGTCGTGCAGCTTTCGCCGGGAGACGGCACGGCGGATGTCATCCGCATCGCCGCCGGCCAGACTACCGCGCCCAATCTCGTCGCGCTTCTGGCAGACGGCTCCAAGCAGAAGATCTTCCATTTCGGCCGGTTCGACATTGCCGTGCTCTTCCACACGTTCGGCGTGACGACGACGCCGGTGTTCTGCACCAAGATCGCCTCGCGCCTGACGCGCACCTATACGGACCGCCACGGCCTGAAGGACAATCTCAAGGAGATGCTCGATGTCGACATTTCCAAGCACCAGCAATCGTCCGACTGGGCGGCCGAAACGCTGTCGCCCGCACAGCTCGAATATGCAGCCTCCGACGTGCTGCACCTGCATGCGCTGCGCGACAAGCTGATGGCACGGCTGGTGCGCGACGGACGCCTCGCCCATGCAGAGGCCTGCTTTGCCTTTCTGCCGACGCGGGCGAAGCTCGACCTGCTCGGCTGGGAAGAGGCGGACATCTTCGCGCATAGCTAAAAGCACAGGCTTTACCCGGATTTCTCGGCAAAGACGCTTAATGGCTGGTTAAGAAGCCCGGCCTATCCTGCGGCGAACGCAGGAGATTGCCATGCTGACGCCCGTGCAGAGCGGCCAATCCTTGGCCGTGACGAATGTCATGCAGTCGATCGTCGACGGGATCGACGAGCGCCGTCGCGAGGACGCGGAAAAGCAGAGCGGCCGCAAGGACGACGCTATCCAGCAGGCGATGGTGCGCAGCGACGAAGCGGCGCGCCAGGCCAATACCCGCATCAACGAACACTTCTTCGGCAAGGGCGCGCGAAACGACGACACCGTCGCGACGCTGATCGCACGGCTTTCCTCCTCGCTCGGGGTGACGCAGCAGAAGGACGAATCGAGCCGTGCCTTCGCGCAACGGCTGACCGACGCCGTTGCCTTCATGGATGGCGTCGCGAAATTTCTCTATCTCGACGTCAAGTCGGAGGTGACGCTCAACGTTCTCGGCACGAACGTCGAGAACGTCAAGGCCGCCATGGCCGGCGAGATCGTCGATGACGATGCGGCACAACTGGTGGCGCGGGCCGCATCGAACTTCGGCGTCGTGCAGGGCGACGGGGAAAGCGACGAGGATTTCGCCAACCGGCTGGATGCCTTTCTCACCACCTGGCGCTCCGACCTGCCGCAGAATTCGGAAACGCTCGAACGCCAGCTCGGCCTCGACAAGCTCGGCGTCAGCATCGGCGAGTTGATCGCCGCGATCGCCAATCCCGTAGGCCCCGAGGCCCAGAAGGTCGACGCGGCGCTGACGGCGAAGGCGGAGAGCGAAAAGGCGATCACGCCGGAAATGCAAAAGACGCTCCAGCGTCTCGAGGACACCGCCGATCCGAAGACCATCGAAGAGCTGAAGCTCGACAAGACCCGCAACGACCCGACACGCATCGAAGACAGCGAAACCCGGCAGGAGCGCGACGAGACCATCCGCGCGCTGGAGGCGGGCGAGAAACTCGAAGACGTCGAGGATCTCCAGGACGCAGTCGCCGCGGCGAACGACAAGGTCGCAGACGGCGAGAAGCCCGGCAAACCCAGCGAAGCACAAGACTCGGTTGGCCGCGCGCT
>CAMPIK010000061.1 GCA_946886325.1 uncultured Shinella sp. | reverse complement strand
AGCTCGACAAGGCCCGCGAATTCGGCGTCGAGGTGATCGACGAGGATCAGTGGTTTGAGCGGATCAAGGTGTGATCCTCAGGGAACCGTCACCGTCGAGCCGCGCACGAGAAACCGTCCGCCGAAGGTGATCGGCACGCCGATGCCGTCGTCGAAATCGCCGTTGCCCTGGTAGGCGTGGATGTGCAGGTGCGGTTCCGAGGAATTGCCGGAATTGCCGACGCGTCCGAGCGGTTGGCCTTCCTGGACGAGCGCGCCTTCCGCGACCTCGATCGAACCCTTCTGGAAATGGGCGAGCAGGATGCGGGCCGTGCCGCAGGCAAGCACGATATGGTTTCCTGCCGGGTCTGCGACATCGGCGGCCGGCGGAATGTTGTCGTCGAGGTCGTTGCGGATCGACAGCGCCACGCCGGTGCAGGGGCTGGTGACGTCCCGGCCGTAGATCGCGTAGCGGGCAAGGTTCGACGGATAGAGACCGCGCGCACGGCGGCCGAGCGGGTCGAGGGCGACGATGTCGAGCGCAAAACGCTGGCCGCGGTTGCTGTTGTGGTAGTTGATCAGCGTATTGTCTCCGCCGTGACGGACCGCGAAGGTTCCCTCCCGAAACGGGAAGGCGAGATCGACGGCCGGCGGCTCGTAGTCGTATCCGGTCAGCGCAAAGGCGGACATGCCGAGGAAGACGAAGGTCATCACACCGGTAAACCCGTGGCGGCGCAGGAAGGACGGCCCGGCCGCGTTCAGCCAGGGAAAGCGGCGGGCGCGCAGGCCGGTGATGATCACGGACAGCAGGAAGACGATCGGCAGGCCAAGGCGCAGATGGTGCGTCAGCCAGTCCCATTGGCCGCAAAGCGTGATGAACATCACATAGGCGCCGCCGTAGAAGGCCTTCATCAACCATCCCGCGAACGCGCGACTGCCGGGTATCCAGAGCCAGATAATGAAAGCGGCGGGAAGCGCGATATGGGTCGTCAGCAGCATCGCCAGCGTCAGCAACATGAACTCTTGCCTTTCCTCGAACCGGCGGGTTGCAGGATGCCCATCGGACACATCGATGCAGCGGAAACTGTCGCTTCGCCCGTATGGTTCCACGCGTCGGCGACCGCCGCAGGGCGTCTCGGCGGTTCCGGGTGGCGGGATTGCGCGGGATGTCAGGGGTCGGTGAAGCCTGTCGGGCGGATGGTCAATTCCCCTCCGGCCGGATCGTTTTCGAAGATCAGCGCGCCCTTTGCGCGGGACTCCGCCGGCACGTAGTCGAAGGTGACCTCCGCGCGCTCGATCACCCGACCGTCCTCCAGGATTTCGCCCGCCACCGTGACGGCGGCCGCGGTGGACGGTGCGGCATTGCGGATTTCGAAACTTGCGCGGAACAGGTCCCCGTCGCGGCTCACCTGATGCAGTTCGATCGAAAGCGCCGGCGGCTCGCCGCTACGCGTGACCGCCTCATAGGTGACCCACAGCATCAGGGCGATGACCAGCACGCCGGAGGTGACCCCCGTCATCCATTCCACCCAGTGCGGATCGTGCCGTTCGCGGTGCACCTTGTTTTCGCTTCGCGTCATGGTCGCCTCACAGGATCAGCCGCGCGGCGGCGGCGCCGAGCGACGCCGGGAAGGCGAGAACGGTCACGGAGAGCAGGATTTCGATCGCCGAGGTGTCGTCGAGCCGCTCGAAGGTCCACAGCGCGTAGAGGCTGATGAGGAAGGCGACGACGTAGCCGGGCAGCGTGAAGCGCACGAAGGCGTGCCACCAGGGCGTCTCGGGCGACAGTTCGTGGCTGCCGGTAAAGGCGACGGCATAGACGAAGCCGTGCATCAGCGCGACCGACAGCGCGATGAGCGCCAGCGCATGCCACGGCGTCATCTTGTAGGCGAGCACGATCATCTCCTCGGTCGGGGCGACGTTCAGCGAGAGAAATAGGGCGCCCGCCGCCATCATCAGAAGCTCGCTCGCATATCCGGTTTCCCGGCGACTGGTCGCGTCGTCCTCTTCCTTGTCGCCAAGCTGGCTGCGACCGAGCATCGCGCCGATGCTTGCCGGCACCGATTGCAGCGCGATCTTGCCGATGATCTCGCTCGCCGGCATCTCGTCGGTCAGAAGACCGAGAACAAGCAGGATGAGAACGCTGGTCGCGATGCCGATGCCATAGGCGATGGTCGCGTCCCGAAAGGCTTCGCGCCAGGTAAATGTCTCCTCGAAACCGATTCGATGGGCGAGCAGGATGAGGAGGGGGATGTTGAGGATCATCAGGAGGAGCAGGCGCTCGCGGGCCATGTAGAAGCCGAGATACCACATCTCCATGGTCATCAGCATGGGCAGCGCGAAGAGCAGCGCACCCGCCACGCCACGGCCGAGTCCGGTCACGAACTCGCTCGCTGCGGCCTTGCCCGCGTCCCGCGCATCATTCTTCGTCTTCGCCATGTTCGCAGCCCCCGCTGGCAGCTTGAACGGGGTCGAAGGCGAAAAGTTCCCGGTGGTGCCGTTCCTTGATTTCGTGACATTTATGCTGCAGGCTGCCCATCGTGCCGCAGTGCACATCCCCACAGTTGGTCGTCATGCGAGAGCGTGTGTCGGCTGAAGCCCACCCCAACTGAAAGGGTCACATCATGACAGCAGCAAAGAACGGCGACACCGTGCGCATCCATTACACAGGCATGCTTGTGGATGGCACGCCCTTCGACACATCGAAGAATCGCGAGCCGCTCGAGTTCGAGATCGGCGCGGGGCAGATCCTGACCGGCCTGGAAGAAAAGGTCGTCGGCATGGATGTCGGCGATGCGCGCACGGTCAAGCTGCCGGCGGAAGAGGCCTTCGGGCCGCGCGATCCGGCCAAGGTCCAGAAGCTCGCCAAGGCGGCCATTCCGGCCAATCTGGACGTCAAGCCCGGCATGCAGCTTCAGGCGACCTCGAAGGCCGGCACGCCGATGACGCTGAGCGTCGTCGAGGTCTGCAGCGACGACATTACCGTCGATGCCAACCATCCGCTCGCCGGACGCGACGTGATGTTCGAGGTCGAACTGACCGAGATCGTCAAGGCCGCCTGAGCGGCTGATGCCGCATTCGGCTGACGCTCGACCACATTAACGATCAGATGACGTCAGCCGTTGGCCTTCCTGGCCTTCTTCTTCTTGTTGACCGGCGCCGCACCCTCGGCAGCCGGGCGGTCACCCTTGTTCTTTGCAAACTTGCCGGGCTTCTTCTCCCAGGTCGGCTTTTCGCCCTGCGGCCGCGCCTCGAACTTCTTCTTGGCGGGGCGCTCGCTCGACCGGTCTTCAGTGGCCGGTGCTGCGCTGAACGGCTTCTTCGGCTTCTTGTCGTAGCGCGGCGCGTCCGTCGCCCGCTCGGCCATCGGCTTCGGACGGTCAAACTTCGGGCGATCCTGCCGGTCCTGATTGCGGTTGGAAAGATCCGGCTGGCCCTCGATCGGGGTCAGGCGGATGCCCTTTTCCAGCATGCGGTTCGGGCCGAGCTTCTTGAGAAAACCATCGGCGCTTGCGGCGGAGAGCTCCACATAGGTCTCCTCCATCTGCATCTTGATCGCGCCGATCTCGTTCTTGGTGATGTCGCCGGCGCGGCAGAGCATCGGGATCAGCCAGCGCGGTTCCGCGCTCTGCTTGCGGCCGACGGAGAGCGAGAACCAGCGGCTCGGGCCGAATTCCTCGCGCGGCCGGCGTGGCGTGACCGGGAAGTTTTCACCGGACTGCACACGGTCGCGCGGCTTGCGCTCCTCGAGCGAGACTTCGATCAGGTCTTCGGGCGCCGACCGGCCGGCCCGGTAGAGACGGGCGAAGGCGGCGGCGACCTGGCGGGGGCCGTGGGTCTCCAGCAACTGGTCGATGAAGGCGTTTTCATCCTCGCCGATCGTTTCGCTGAGAACCGGGTCGGCCAAAAGCCGCTCGTCGTCGCGCTGGAGGATATCCTCGGCGGCCGGCGGCTTGCCCCAGTTGGCCTTGACGCTCGCACCCATCAGGAGCCGCTCGGCCTTGCGGCGCGCGTTGAGCGGGATGATCAGCGCGCTGACCCCCTTGCGCCCGGCGCGGCCGGTGCGGCCGCTGCGGTGAAGCAGCGTGTCCGGATTGGTCGGCAGATCGGCATGGATGACGAGTTCGAGGTTCGGCAGGTCGATGCCGCGCGCCGCGACGTCGGTCGCGATACAGACGCGGGCGCGGCCGTCGCGCATCGCCTGAAGCGCATGCGTACGCTCGTTCTGGCTGAGTTCGCCGGAGAGCGCGACGACGGAGAAGCCGCGATTGTTGAAGCGGGCCGTCAGGTGGTTGACGGCGGCGCGGGTCGAACAGAAGACGATGGCGGTCTTCGCCTCGTAAAAGCGCAGCACGTTGATGATGGCGTTCTCGCGGTCGGCAGGCGCGGTCAGCAAAGCGCGGTAGTCGATGTCGACATGCTGGCTGCTTTCGGCCGCCGTCGTCACGCGTACGGCGTCGCGCTGGTAGCTTTTGGCAAGCTTGGCGATCGCCGGCGGCACCGTTGCCGAGAACATCAGCGTGCGCCGTTCATCCGGTGCGGCTTCGAGAATGAACTCGAGGTCTTCGCGGAAGCCGAGATCGAGCATCTCGTCGGCCTCGTCGAGCACGACGGCGCGGAGGGCGGAGAGGTCGAGGGAACCGCGCGTGATATGGTCGCGCAGGCGGCCGGGCGTGCCGACGACGATATGGGCGCCGCGCTCCAGCGAGCGCCGCTCGTTGCGCATGTCCATGCCGCCGACGCAGGACGCGATGGTCGCGCCGGTCAGTTCGTAGAGCCATTCGAGTTCGCGCTTGACCTGGAGTGCCAGTTCGCGCGTCGGGGCGATGACGAGTGCCAGCGGCGCTTCGGCGCGCTCGAAGCGGTCGGATCCGCTAAGCAGCGTCGGGGCGATTGCAAGGCCGAAGGCGACGGTCTTGCCGGAGCCGGTCTGCGCCGAGACGAGCGCGTCGGCATCGGCAAGTGCGGGGTCGATGACCGCCTGCTGGACGGGTGTCAGTGTCGTGTAGCCGCGTTTCGTCAACGCGTTTGCCATCGCCGGAACGAGGCCTTCGAAATCGGTCATTGCGGGTCTTTCGGAATTCGGATCGTGCGTGCCGGGTCCCTGGGGATAAGGCACGCCAGCCGTGGCCGGCACGGCGCCAGCCTTGTTTCGTCCGCTTCGTACTTGGAAGTGGCCGAAAAGTACAGGGGGCATTCGACAGGGCAGCCATCCGCGCAGCACAGGGCTTCGATTGTCCTTTGCGCATTGTCTTTTTGCGCTGCACAAGATAGAAAACGCCGCCACCCGAAGACGGTCGAGATGCCGCGACGGTGGCCGCGCCAACGGGAGAGGGCGCCGAGGATTGGAGGATCCATCCGATGCGGACGATTACCACCATTGCGGAGCTGCGCGCGGCCCTCGCGACGCACCGGCTCGACGGACGCACCATCGGCCTCGTGCCGACCATGGGCTATCTGCATGTCGGCCATATGGAGCTCGTGCGCCGCGCGCGTGCGGAAAACGACATCGTCGTCGCGACGATCTTCGTCAACCCGCTGCAGTTCGGCGCCAACGAGGACCTGACCCGCTATCCGCGCGACCTTCCGCGCGACCAGGCGATGCTGGAGGAGGGGGGCGTCGCCTTTCTCTTCGCGCCGCCCGTCGAAGAAATGTATCCGCGCCCGATGGCAACCGTGGTCGACGTGCCGTCGCTTGGCGCCGACCTCGAAGGCGCGGTCCGGCCGGGCCATTTCGCCGGCGTCGCGACCGTCGTCACCAAGCTCTTCAACATCGTCGGGCCGGACCGGGCCTATTTCGGCGAGAAGGACTACCAGCAGCTCACGATCATCCGCCGCATGGTGGAAGACCTTGCCGAGCCCGTCGAGGTGGTCGGCGTCGCGACGGTGCGCGAGGCGGACGGGCTCGCCTGTTCCTCGCGCAATGTCTACCTGACACCCGACGAGCGCAGTGCTGCGGCGATCGTTCCGAAGGCGCTCGACGAGGCCGAACGGCTGATCGCTGGTGGCGCGACGGACCCGCGTGCGGTCGAGCAATCGGTCCGTGAATTCCTCGCCGCCGAGCCGCTGGCCCGGCCGGAGGTCGTCGCACTTCGCGACCCCTCGACGCTGGACGAACTGACAGACATTGGCGACGGGCCTGTGCTTCTGTTGCTTTTCGTTCGCTTCGGGAGCACGAAACTGCTCGACAACCGGGTGATCGATCCGAAATCCAACGCATTTGCAAAGGTGGCGTGACATGAGCGTACATGCAAGCAAGCGGCGTCTGGCGCCCGCCGATATCGCGGCGCTCAAGGGCGACCGCCCGATCGTCAGCCTCACCGCCTACACGACCCCCATTGCCAAGCTGCTCGATCCGCATGTCGATTTCATGCTCGTCGGCGATTCGCTCGGCATGGTGCTCTATGGCCTGGAATCGACGGTCGGCGTCACCATGGACATGATGATCGCGCACGGCCAGGCCGTGATGCGCGGCTCCGACCGCGCCTGCGTCGTTGTCGACATGCCCTTCGGCGCCTATCAGGAATCGAAGGAACTCGCCTTCCGCAGTGCCGCCCGCATCCTCAAGGAGACCGGGTGCAGCGCCGTGAAGCTCGAGGGCGGGGCGGAGATGGCGGAGACGGTCGATTTCCTGACCCAGCGCGGCATTCCGGTCCTCGGTCATGTCGGCCTGATGCCGCAGCTCATCAACACGACGGGCGGCTACCGCTCGCTCGGCCGCAACGAGAAGGAAGTGGAGAAGATCCGCCGCGACGCCAAGGCGATCGACGATGCCGGCGCCTTCGCGATCGTCATCGAGGGCACGGTCGAGCCGGTTGCGCGCGCGATCACCAGCGAGGTCCGCGCCCCCACGATCGGCATCGGCGCCTCGCCGGAATGCGACGGTCAGGTGCTGGTGGTCGACGACGTGCTCGGCATCTTCACCGATTTCAAGCCGCGCTTCGTCAAGCAGTTCGCCAATCTCGCGCCTGTGATTTCCGAAGCCTTCGCGGCTTACGCGGAAGAGGTGAAGGCGCGGACCTTTCCCGGTCCCGAACACACGTTCCAGATCAAGAAGAAGACCTGATCGGGTCCGTCCCGAGGCGATTGCGGGCGCGCTGATGCGCACGATTGTTCAATCCTGCTGATCGTTGCATCAGCCATATTGGTTTGCCGCAGCGGTGGCCAACTTCTATGGCTTCGCGTCAAACGAGAAAGAAGCAGCAGGTTCATGACTTCAGAGACCGCCGATGAAATCCGCGACGCTATCAGGCGCGGATTGGCCATCATCCTTTCCGCAGCCCCCTTCGGCGTGCTCTTCGGCGCCGTCGCCGTGCACAACGGCCTGACCATCGCCGAGGCGACGCTGATGAGCGCCACGATCTATGCGGGCGCGAGCCAGCTCGTCGGCGTCGAACTCTTCAGCCACGATGTCGCGCCCTGGATCGTCGTGCTCTCGATCTTCGCCGTGAACTTCCGCCACGTGCTTTATTCGGCGGCGATCGCCAAGCACATCCGTCATTTCACGCTGTGGCAGAAGATCGTCGGCCTCTTCCTGCTCGTCGATCCGCAATTCGCGGAAGCCGAACGGCGGGGCGAGACGGGGCGCCGGGTCGGGTTCGTCTGGTATCTCGTGCTGGCGCTGATCATCTACGTGCCCTGGCTGACGCTGACGGTCGTCGGCGGCCTGCTCGGCAACGTCATCGGCGATCCGAAGGCGATCGGTATCGATGTGCTGCTGCCGATTTACTTCATGGGTCTCGAGCTCGGGTTCCGCAGCCGCGCCAACTGGCTGCCGGTCGTGGCCGTTTCCGCGGTCGGATCGATCGTCGCGTTCAACGTCGTCGGATCGCCCTGGCATGTCAGCCTCGGCGCGCTCGCCGGTGTTCTGGTTGCCGCCGTTCTGCCGCTCGACGGCGACCGGACGGGCGCCCCTGGTGACGATGCGGTGGCGGAGAAGGTGTGACGATGGAAGACCTGTTTCACGCCAATACCGTGATGATCATCCTGTTCGGCGCGCTGGCGACGTTCCTGACGCGCATCGGCGGCTATGTGATGATCACGCGCATGTCGCGCATTCCGCCGCGCGTGGAAGCGGCGCTGAATGCCGTTCCGGCCGCCGTTCTGACGACGCTGGTCGCGCCGGCTGCCGTAACGGGTGGACTCGACGTAACCCTCGCCTTGCTCGTCGCCTTCGCCGTCGGCCTGCGCTTCTCGGTCTTTCCGATGCTCGCCGCCGGCTGGCTCGTCGTCATGGCGATGCGTCACCTTATCGGGTGATCTCCGCCGTCGCCTGGTCGAGCCAGGCCCGGATCTCCTCGTCCTCGATCAGCGGCGAAAGTTTTTCGCGCGTTTCGGCGTGATAGGCGTTCAGCCAGCCGAGTTCCTCGTCGGTCAGCAAGGCAGGGACGACGAGCCGCCGGTCGATCGGGCAGAAGGTGAGCGTGGCAAAGGCCATCATGTCGATATCGCCGCCCTCGACCGGCGCCGGCTCCAGCACATGCACGAGGTTCTCGATGCGGATGCCGAAGGCGCCGGGGCGGTAGTAGCCCGGCTCGTTCGACAGGATCATGCCGGGCAGCAGCTCCTGCGTGGAGAGCCGCGAAATGCGCTGCGGGCCTTCGTGCACGGAGAGATAGGAGCCGACGCCGTGGCCGGTGCCATGGGCGAAATCGGCGCCCGCCTTCCAGAGCGCGATGCGCGCCAGCGGATCGAGGTCGCAGCCGCGCGAACCCTTGGGAAAGCGGGCCGTGCTGATGGCGATCATGCCTTTCAGGACCAGCGTGAAGAAGCGCTTCTGCTCCTCCGGCACCTCGCCGATCGCGACCGTGCGGGTGATATCCGTGGTGCCGTTGACATACTGGCCGCCGGAATCGACGAGGAACAGCGTGCCGCCGTCGATCCGCGTGTCGCTGTCCGTCGTCACGCGATAATGCATGATTGCCGCGTGTTCGGCGGCGCCTGCAATCGTGTCGAAGGAAATGTCCTTCAGCGGGTTCTGCATGCGCTCGCCGACATTGCGGCGGACCTGTTCGAGCCGTTGCGTGGCGTCGATTTCGGTCAGCGTGCCCGGCTCGCAGACGTCGAGCCAGGCGAGAAACTCGACCATCGCCGCCCCGTCCTGGAGATGCGCCTTGGCCGAGCCCTGAAGCTCGGCTGCGTTCTTGCGGGCACGCGGCAGACGGGCCGGATCGATCGCCTCGACGACCGTGCCGCCTGCCGTGCGGATCGCTTCGGACAGCGCGAAGGGCGCCTGGTCCGGGTCGATCAGGATGCGCTTGCCCTCGCGGGAGAGGGCGCGGACTGACTCAAGGAAATCCGATGGCGGAAGCAGATCCGCCAGTTGCGTGAGGTAGGCCTCTTCCTCGATGCCGGTCTTGCGCTTGTCGATGAAGAGCAGCGGCCGGCCGTCGGCCGGGACGATGGCGCGGGCCAGCGGATGCGGCGTATGCGGCACGTCATTGCCGCGGATGTTGAAGATCCAGGCGATGGAGGAGGGGTCGGTGACGGCGAGCACATCCGCGCCGGCCTTGCCGGTCGCTTCCGCCATCCTGGGCAGCTTGTCCTTCGCCCATTCCCCGGCATGGTCATTCGCCTGGATCACGACGCGGCCGAGCGGTTCTGCGGGCCGATCCGTCCAGAACGCATCCAGCGGATTGTGCGCGAGGAAGACAATCGCGCCGCCGAACCCGGCCAGCGCTTTCTCCATCCGGCGAACATCGGCGCC
>CAMPIK010000060.1 GCA_946886325.1 uncultured Shinella sp. | reverse complement strand
TGATCATGGCAACGCAGCGGCCCTCGGTCGATGTGATCACCGGCACGATCAAGGCGAACTTCCCGACGCGCATCTCCTTCCAGGTGACGTCGAAGATCGACAGCCGCACGATCCTCGGCGAGCAGGGCGCCGAGCACCTGCTCGGCCAGGGCGACATGTTGCATATGGTCGGCGGCGGGCGCATCAACCGCGTCCACGGTCCGTTCGTCTCCGACGAGGAAGTGGAGAAGGTCGTCGCGCATCTGAAGACGCAAGGTCGCCCGGAATATCTCGGCACCGTCACCGAGGATGCGGATGAGGAAGAGGCGGTCGAACCCGAGGACGCGGCCGTCTTTGACAAATCCGCCATGGGCGAGGAAGACGGCGACGATCTCTACGAGAAGGCGATCAAGGTCGTCATGCGCGACAAGAAGTGCTCGACCTCCTACATCCAGCGACGCCTGTCGATCGGCTATAACCGGGCCGCATCGCTGGTGGAACGCATGGAGAAGGACGGACTTGTCGGCCCCGCCAACCACGTCGGCAAGCGCGAAATCCTCAGCGGCAACCGCGAGCGCGAGCCCGCCCCGGCCGATTTCTCCGGCGACGACGATTGACCGGCCGGTCGGTTTGACAGGCTGCCATCGCATAATTTATATGTGAATGGATTATTTGCCAAAACTGTGCATCGGATTGGATGAAGAGGCGGGCGGTGATTGCGGCCCGCCTTTTCCGGCTTTATGACTGTCGCCGAGGTTCGCTCGAACCGGTTGCCATGCGAGGGGGACCCATCTTGAAAGACGTTCTGACGATCGCCGAACTGAAGGCGCGCGCCAAGCGCCGCGTGCCGAAGATGTTCTTCGACTATGCCGATTCCGGCGCCTGGACGGAGGGCACCTATCGTGCGAACGAGGAGGACTTCCACAAGGTGAAGCTCCGCCAGCGCGTTCTCGTCGACATGACGGACCGGTCGCTGGAAAGCGAGATGATCGGCGAAAAGGTTTCGATGCCCGTTGCGCTGGCGCCGACCGGCCTGACCGGCATGCAGCATGCCGACGGCGAAATGCTGGCCGCCCAGGCTGCCGAAGCCTTCGGCGTGCCGTTCACGCTGTCCACGATGAGCATCTGCTCGATCGAGGACGTGCGCTCGGTGACCACGAAGCCCTTCTGGTTCCAGCTCTACGTGATGCGCGACAAGGATTTCGTTTACAACCTGATCGACAGGGCAAAGGCGGCCGGCTGCTCGGCGCTGGTGCTGACGCTCGACCTGCAGATCCTCGGCCAGCGCCACAAGGACCTGCGCAACGGCCTGTCCGCGCCGCCGAAATTCACGCCCGGCCATATCTGGCAGATGGCGACCCGGCCCTTCTGGTGCATGGACATGCTGAAGACGCAAAGGCGCACCTTCCGCAACATCGTCGGCCATGCCAAGGGCGTCTCCGACCTCTCCTCGCTCTCGGTCTGGACCAACGAGCAGTTCGACCCGAAGCTGTCCTGGGCGGACGTCGCCTGGATCAAGGAACGGTGGGGCGGCAAGCTGATCCTCAAGGGCATTCTCGACGAGGAGGATGCGCGCATGGCCGCCGATACCGGCGCCGATGCCATCATCGTGTCGAACCACGGCGGGCGCCAGCTCGACGGCGCGCCGTCCTCGATCAGCATGCTGCCGCGCATCGTCGATGCCGTCGGCGACCGGATGGAAGTCCATCACGACGGCGGTATCCGCTCGGGTCAGGACGTGCTGAAGGCGCTCTGCTATGGCGCCAAGGGCACCTATATCGGCCGGCCGTTCCTCTATGGCCTCGGCGCCGGCGGCAAGGCGGGCGTCACCCGCGCGCTCGAAATCATCCGGCGCGAACTCGACGTCACCATGGCGCTGTGCGGCGAGCGGGACGTGAAGAACCTGTCGCGGAAGAACCTGCACGTCGACTGACGCGATATCGTCCGCCCGCCTGCGCGGGCTGAATCAAAGGGCCGCAACCATCCGCAGCCAGTCGCGGACGGAGCCCGCCGCCGCTTCCGGCTGGGCAAAATAGCCGTAGCGGCCCCGGTCGCCGGATGCGCTGCGGATTTCGCTCGGGCTGAGGCCGAACTGGTTCCGGAAGGCGCGCGAGAAGGCCGAGACATCTGTAAACCCGCTCGCATAGGCGACCTCGCCGATGGTCCGTTCACGCCCGCTGGCAAGCGCATCGAAGGCCCGCCGAAGCCGGCGGGCGCGGATATAATCCGTCACCCCGCCGATCGGCTCGAACAATCTGTAGAGCGACGCCCGCGACAGGCCGAATATCTTGCAGAGATGATCCGGCGCCAGTTCCGGCGCCGCCAGATGCTGGTCGATATAGCGCTTGATCTCGACGATCGTGGCGCTGCGGACGACCGGCGGCGGACCGTCGGCCAGCAGCTTAGGCGACAGCAGGGCGGCGACGAGATCGGTCGTCGCGCGCACGATGGCCGGCGCCTCGTCGACCCTGATGTCGGGAAGGCTGCGCCGCAGCGACTGGAAATGGCCTCCGATCAGGCGCCCGGCGGTCGTCTGCCGGTCGAGTAGCATGCCGTGCAACTGGTCCATATGGCTCTCCTGGCTGAAGAGCATGTGCCGCGGCACGACGAGCGAGGCATTCCTGCAATGCGCCGTCTCCGCTTGAAACGTCCGGGAGAGGTCCGCAATGCTGATATCGCCCGGCGAGGTCCGGATCGTATTGCCGTTCGTCGTCCTGATATCCCCGCCGTCGAGCGTCATCTGGATGAGGATCAGATCGAGCCCGGAGCGGGCGATCTTGGCGACATCGCGCCGAAACGCATATTGGGCGCCGGCCATGTTCGCGAGGTAGAAGAGGCCCGGCCCCATGAAGTAGGCGCTGATATCCGCGCGGAGCTGGGCATCGGGGCTCTCGATGCGCGTCGTGAAGACCGGATCGACCATCTCCGTGAAAAGCAGGCCTGCCTCGGCCGCACTTCCCGGCGATGCAGGAGAGCCAACTTTCGAGACGGGAAGCCTGTCCGCGGAGCGTATCGTCTCTTGGTTGCCGTTCTCTTGCATGGGGTAATGGACAGTTTCGGTTACATTGCCGTCTGCGAGGACTTACCGTCCCCGTCTGATACAACTTAAGAGGAAAACGCGCCTCAAGTCCAAAAAATTCGACCCCATCATTTCCGCCGCTTTCCGTTACGTTAGGCTGGGCGTCTCTTTCTTTTGTCGAATTGTCTCATATTCCGCCCGCAAGCATCCGCGACAATTGACAGAATTGCCGCTTCCCCACCCCATCTAACGACAAGATTGCCGGATTCTGTGGAATTCGGCGGGAACTGACGCCGCACAAGAAAAAGAAACGAAATCGGCGAGTGGTATTTTCAGGGGGAGTGCCTGGCAATGGACCAATATGTCGTCGACAACAGACCGCTGGCTTATGATCTCTCGGCTCAGGCGTTCCTGAGTTCGCCCGATTTCGCAGACATCCGAAACGGGCTGGTCGACGGACTGCTGGACCTGTTCGAAAACGACCACCTGGTGAACCGGCTGATCCTGGAGGAAGGACGTTACATGTCCTACCTGACGGCTCTCGCCCTGCACGCTGCCCAGGACATGAGCGTCTCCTCCACCTGGCTGACGCTCGGCCGGCTCCAGCGCGAAGTGACCGAACTGGGTTTTGCCAGCCGAAACCGCGTCGAGGCGCAGATCTCCTGCCTCAAGAAATACGGCATGCTGACCCAGCAGCCGCAATCCTCCGACAGGCGCGTTCGCCTTCTCCAGCCAACGGCGAAGATGCTGGAGCGGGATGCGACCGTGCTGCAATTGCATCTGCGGGCTATCGAACGGCTTGAGGGTTGCCCGCCCGGCGGCTTTGCCGGCGACCTGACGCCCGACCTGCATCGCGCGATCCGGCGCACGACCTTGAACCATCTGGAATCGATCGGCCGCCTCATTCGCCGGCACAAGCCGCTCGCCGCCTTCATGGAGCACGATTGCGGCTACATGATCATGCTTCTCCTGCTCCAGAGCGCACGGGAAACCGGAAGCGAATGCAGCGCGACCTGCTTCCAGCGGCTCGCGACCCAGACCGGCGTATCGCGCACCCATGTCCGCAGGCTGCTGGAAAGCGTTCGCGACGCGGGCCTGCTGACGCTCGGTGGCCGCGGCGGACACGATATCCGCCTGAACGAGCAGATGTGGCGGGCGGTCGATCTCTGGTTCGCCCAGGAACTGGCGCTCGTCGCCTATCTCTTCGCCGAAGCACGCCGCCAGGACGTTCAGCCGCGCTTTGCGGCCTGATCAGAGGCTCGCCGCAATCACCACGACGAAGGCAAGATGCGTCAGGTGATGCAGCGTCTGGTCGACACCCAGCAGCCACCAGAAGGCTGACTTGCCGGGGGTGAGCCGCCAGCGCTGGCCAATGAGGGCCTTGGCACGGTCGATGGCGGCATGCACGAGAAAATCCACGGCCGCCAGCCAGACGAGTGCCGGCGAAAGCAGCAGGCAGATGGCAGCCGTCAGCGCGGCATGAACCGCGGCGTGCGTTGCGAGCGGCCGGAACCACCCCGCCGGCGCATCCTTGCCGACGGCCATCGATCGTGTCTGCAGCAGAAAGTCGGCAAGCAGATGCTTGACGATGAATAGGACCGAAATGCCGGCGAGCCATCCCACGGAAACCTGCGCCGACAATTGATCCATGAACATCCCCGTCCCAAAAGAAACCCTAAACTAGCCGAGATCGCGCCGCTAAAATAGCCGTTGCGAAGACGTTGGCGAATTCAACGGGTTGCCGCGGATGGAACGGCCCGTTGGACCGCTATATTCGGCCCTGCGCCTCGATGATCCCTCTGGTCAGGCTTCCCGTCGCCGGAAAGAGCGGAATGAGGCAGGCCTGAAGCGCATGGTAGATGTCGCCCTTGCCGGCGAAGACCGTGTAGCTCGGCATCAGGTCTTCCGTCAGTTCCTCGTGCCAGCCGCCATGCGAGTCGTCGATGTGGTACCGGGCGATGCCGTTCCAGATGCGGCGATACCAGGCTTCATGATAGTCGCTCGGGACGTGTTCGGTGAGGAAGGCCGCGGCACCCGCGCCCTCGCACATCGGCCACCAGAACTTCGCCCGGTTGCGCGGCTCGTCCTGCCAGTCGAGCGCGTAGAAGAAACCGCCGCGGTCCTTGTCCCAGCCGAGTTCGATGGACTGCGAGAAGAGCGCCTTCGCCGCCTCCGGCATCCAGTCATGCTTCCTGCCGCCGAGCGCGTAGAGCTGGAGCACGAGGCGCGCCCATTCGAGCCAGTGACCGGGGGTCGTGCCGGCGGGACGGAACATCTCGTTGCCGGAATAGTCCTTGTCGACGTTCCAGCTTTCGTCGAAATGCTCGGCGACGCGATAGCCGTTTTCGGCCGCTTTCCGGCGGATGATAAGGTCGGCGATCCGCTCCGCCTTGTCGAGATAGCTGCGCTCGCCCGTCGCCTCGAAGGCGGCCATCAGCGCTTCCGTCAGGTGCATGTTGGAGTTCTGGCCGCGATAGCCTTCGATCGGCGTCCAGTCGGCCTGGAATTCTTCCGCGATCGCACCGTGCTTGTCTTCCCAGAAGCGTGTCTCGATCACCTCGGACACATCGGCCAGCAGACGGTCGGCATCCGGATGGCCCGCCAGTTTGGCGCTTGAGGCGGCGAGCAGCACGAAGGCATGGCCATAGCCCTGCTTCGACGCGTCGAGCAGGCCGGAATTGTCGAGCGACCAGTGATAGCCGCCATGCTCATGGTCGCGATGTTTGTTCCAGAGATAGGCCATGCCATGGTCGATGATATCGTCCGACCCAGGACGCCCAAGCAGGCTGCCGATCGAGAAGCAGTGAATCATGCGGGTGGTCGAGTGAATTCCGCGCGTCGGGTTTCCCGGGTTCAGCGGACGCCCTTCGACGTCAAGCTCATGGAAGCCGCCGACGGGATTGAAGGCCCGGTTCTGGAAGAAATCGAACAGGCCGTCCGCCTGCTGCCAGAGCCAGCGCCGGTGATAATCCCGTTCGCGCCATGCCATGCCAAGATGTTCCTGAGCACCCATTCTCGTTCTCCTCGCGATACTGTCGCGTCGTTGTCGCCCGTGACGATCCGCCGAGTGAAGCATCGGAATCACCGTGGCGCGATAACTCGCGCACGGCCCGCTTGGTCAAAGATCCGGCTGGCCTCGAAACAGGTAGGGGAGCGTTTTATGGCCCAGAAAGGCGGGAGCGACAAGCCATGCAAAGGTTACAAGTCAGTCAGGTTTGAGATACCAGCCCCAGGGCTCGTCGCTGTTGAACGACGTGATCTGCTTGGTTTCGAGATAGTTCGAAAGCCCCCAGCGGCCGAGTTCGCGGCCGATGCCCGACTGCTTGTAGCCACCCCAGGGCGCCTCGGTGAAGGTGGGCTGCGAGCAGTTGATCCAGACGATGCCGGCGCGGAAGGCGCGCGCCACCCGCTCGCAGCGCGCCTTGTCCTTCGACATGACGGCGGCGGCGAGACCGAAGCGGCTGTCGTTCGCCATGCGGATGGCGTCCGCCTCGTCCTTGAAGGGTTTGACGCAGACGACCGGCCCGAAGATTTCCTCCCTCCAGACGAAGCTTTCCTCCGGCATGTCGGTGAGGATCGTCGATTCGAGGAAATAGCCGGTGTTGAGACCGGCCGGCCGCCTGCCGCCACCGGCGACGGTAGCGCCCTCCGATTTGCCGCGCTCGATTGCGGCGAGCACTTTCTCGTACTGGCCCTTCGAGACCAGCGGTCCGAGCAAGGTGCCCTCTTCGAGCCCATTGCCGATGCGGATTTTTGCCGCCTCCGCGACGAGGCGCTCCAGGAGGGCAGGGTAGAGGCCTTCCTCGACCAGCACCCGCGACGTTGCCGAGCAGACCTGTCCCTGGTTCCAGAAGATGCCGAACATGATCCATTCGACGGCCTTCTCGATATCGCTGTCGGCGAAGACGACGAAGGGCGACTTGCCGCCGAGTTCGAGGCTGACATTCTTGATGTCGCGCGCGGCGGCCGCCATGATCCTGGCGCCTGTTGGCACCGAGCCGGTGAAGGCGAGCTTGTCGATGCCGGGATGTTCGGACAGCGGTTGGCCGGCCTCCGGCCCGAGGCCCGTGATGATGTTGAGAACGCCGGCCGGCAGGCCTGCTTCCGCGACGATGGCGCCCAGTTCGAGCGCGGTCAGCGGCGTCAGTTCGGAGGGTTTCAGCACCATCGTGCAGCCGGCAGCGAGCGCAGGCGCCACCTTCCACGAGGCCATCAGCAGCGGATAGTTCCACGGGATGATGGCACCGGCAACGCCGATCGGCTCGCGCACGACTTTGGAAGAGAAGCGCGGCTCCCCGAGCGGGATCGTCTCTTCGGGGTTTTCGTCCATCTCTTCGGCAAGGCCGGCGTAGAAGGCGAAGCAGCCGGCCGTGTCTTCCATGTCCCAGACGGCTTCCGGCATCGGCTTGCCGTTGTCCATGACTTCCAGGCGGGCCAGTTCCTGCTTGCGGGCAAGGATGATCTCGGAAATCCGGCGGAGAACGGTGGCGCGCCCCTTGCCGGTCATCTTCGGCCAGGGTCCATGATCGAAGGCCTGCCGTGCGGCTTTGACGGCTGCGTCGATATCCTCGGCGGTCCCGGCCGGTGCGTGATGCACCACCTGCTCGGTCGCCGGGTCGATCACCTCGAACGTGCCGCCCCTGGCCGGTGCCACCCATGTGCCGTCGATGAAGAGCTTGTCGCGCATTGGCGTTCTCCTGATACTTGTCAGGCCGATGCGTGCACGACGCTGGCAGCGCCGGCCGCGACCTTGACGATTTCCTCCGCGGCGCGGGTGACGCCCGCGGCCGTCCGCATCTTGTCCGCATTCGCCTTGAGGCGCGCATGCATCTCGCGGTCGCCGAGCAGGCCGGTGATGACAGCCGAAAGCTCGCTTTCGCTCCAGCGGTATCGGTCAAGCCTCCGGCCGACACCCGTCTCGCCGGCGCGCACGGCATTGTCGTGCCCGTCCCAGCAATAGGGCATGACGAGCGAGGGAACCCCGTAATAGAGCGCCTCGCAGAACGAGTTGTTGCCGCCGTGGTGGATGAAGAGGCTCGACTGCTCGACGACGGAGGGCTGCGGAAACCAGCTATCGATGAAGACATTGTCCGGAACGTCGCGATACTCGTCGCGCCAGTGCCCGGCATTGACGAGGAAGCGGCAGGGCAGGGTGGCGAAGACGGCGATCATGCGCTTCATCATCGCGACATCCATGGCGCCGAGCGACCCGAAACTCGTCAGCACCAGCGGCGCATCGTTGTGGCTGGCAAAACGCGGCGGCGTATAGGGCGCTTCGTGGCGCACGCAGCCGTCAAGGAAGACGAAGCCCTGCGGATCGAGCGGTGCGTGGCGCCGATGGCGGATGATTTCGGGCGCCAGCAGCAGGTTGAGCCAGGGCGACGGGTCGAGAAAATTCGGCGCCGCCGGCGGCTTGAGGCCGCAATCGGAGAGGAAAGCCGAGAAGCGTCGATGGGCCGGCGAAACGGTCTTCGCGTAACGCGTCGCATAGACGGCCCAGGCGTCGCATTCGTCCTCCCCGCAGCCTGACAGATAGGGCGGCACGTTTTCATCCGGGATTTCCGTCTCGGCGCAGGAAACGACGCGGATCCACGGCACGCCGGCATTGGCGATCGCCGGAAACATGACGACGTTGTCGAGCACGATCGCGTCTGGCTTCACCCGGCCGAGCAATTGCCGCAAGGGCTCTTCCACCCGCATCGCCGTATCGACGATCGCCTCCCACGTCGGTCCGACATAGCTGTCGAGCTGGTCGAGCGGCGGCTGGCGGAAGGCATCCTGGTGGCGCTCGATGAAATCGTTCCAGTCCGTCGGTGCGCCGGCCCCGGCTTCCGCGAGCTGGTATTCGGCAAAGCCGTATTCCGCGAAGACGCCGCTGAAACCCGGATGGCAGATGAAGACCGGACGATGGCCCATGCGCCGGATTTCCTGCGCGATGCCGACGCAGTTCAGCGCCGCGCCGTAGCTCGCTTCCGGAAACAGGGCAATGGTCTTTGCAGGCACCATGGAGACCTAGCGCGAGACGAGCTTGAAGACGGGGGGGACGCCGCGGCCGGCAAGGCGCGGGCGCTGCGACTGGGAGAGCTGTATATGCACGCGCATCAGATCGGCGGCAAGCTCCATCTGGCCGCGCTCGATCTGCTCGAGGATCTGGATATGCTCGAGGTTCGACTGCATCAGCCGGAAGGCGTTGACATGGCCGGCCGGCGGGCTGGCGCGCCGGCGGCGATGATGATTGACCAGCGCTTCCGCCATGAACGGATTGCCGCAGGAGCGCGCGATCAGCAGGTGGAAGTCGAAATCGGTCCGGTCGAAGAGCTTGCGATCGAACGTCGTCTCGTTCATGCCGCGCAGGATCAGCATCGACTGGCGCAGTGCCGTCATCGCCGGCATGTCGCGCCTGAAGTCCGGCAGGGTGAGGGCCAGCGGCTCGGTCATCAGCCGGAACTCGTAGCTCTTCGCCGCCGCATCGCCGCTGATCGCAAAGTGCTTCAGCAGCCATTGCTGGCCGGCGCCGCGCTCGGCAAGATTTTCTTCTGCCAGTTTCATCAGTGCATTTTGTACCGCCGGTCGCGACACATCATAGCGACGTTGAAGGGCGGCAATGGTCTGCGCCTCGCCGATACGGCCGGCAGCGAGATCGCGCAGGATGGCGGCGTAGATTTCGCTTTCGCCATCGCCTTCCGCCGTGTC